>JALHQP010000010.1 GCA_022841885.1 Aquincola sp.
CTCGGCGGCGAGGTCGGCGCCGCCGGCCAGGCGCAGCGGGTCGATGGCCAGCGCTTCGCCGCCGGCCGCGATGAAGGCCGCGACCTGCGCATTCGTCGCCGCCGAACAGCTGCCGCTGATGACCGCGCGGCTGCCTCGCGGCACGGGCAATGCAGCCGCCCCGGCGTTCGCGTGCAGGCCGTGCAGCGCGGGAATGCCGATCGCCAGCCCCGAGCCGGCGACGACCAGCTTCAGCGTGCGGCCGGCCTGCGCCAGCACATGCAGGTCGGCATCGCCGATCGCATCGGCCACGGCGAAGCGCACACCGTCGGCGCGCAGCGCATCGATGCGTGCGCCGACCGCCACGGCACCGGCCGCGACCGTGCGGTGCTCGATCAGCCCGCAGCGTTGCGTGGTCAGCTGGCCCTGCAGCACACGCACCAGGTTGGCGTCGGTCATCGGCGTCAACGGGTGATGGCGCATCGGGCTGTCTGACAGGAGCAGATCGCCGACGAACAGGTGGCCCTTGAATACCGTGCGGCCGTTTTCCGGGAAGGCCGGCGTCACCACGGCGAAGTCGGCCCGCAGCTCGGCCATCAGCGCCTCGGCGACCGGGCCGATGTTGCCGCGCGGCGTGGAGTCGAAGGTGGAGCAGACCTTGAAGTAGATCTGCGCCGCCCCTTGGGCACGCAGCCAGCGGCAGGCATCGACCGACTGCGCCACGGCCTCGTCCACGGGCGCGGTGCGCGACTTCAGCGCCACCACCACCGCGTCCACGTCGGGCACCGGCGCATCGGGCACGCCGATGGTCTGCACCACGCGCATGCCGGCGCGCACCAGGTTGTTGGCCAGGTCGGTGGCGCCGGTGAAGTCGTCGGCGATGCAGCCCAGTTTCAGCGTCATGGTGCGACGCGGCGATAGGTCTTCACCGACTTCGATGCCACCCAGTCGGCGCTGGCCGCGCTCATGGTCAGGAAGTGCGCGCTCTTCAGGTGGGCGTCGATCGCGGCCGCATCGTCGTACAGCTCGTACAGGAAGAAAAGCGCCGGCTCGGCCGGATCGCGGCAGACGTCGAACTGGCGGCAGCCGGGCTCGAGCTCGCGCGATGCGCGCGCGTTGTCCGCGATGGCACGCGCAAAGGCGTCGATGTGTTCGGGCTTGATGCGAAATTCGACGACGAGGGCCAGCATGGTGTGTCTCCCAGGAGGTTCAGTCCAGCTGCAGCTTCGCCTTCTTCGCGAGCGCGCCGAAGCGCTCGACCTCGGCGTCGATCTGCTGCCTCATCTGTTCGGGTGTGTTGCCCACCGGGTCCGCGCCCATCGCATCCAGCTGCGCCCGCGTCTCGGGGGTGGCCAGCATCTTCACCACTTCGGCCTGCGCCTTCTGGACCATGTCGGCCGGTGTGCCGGCCGGCGCCATCAGTCCGAACCACGAGGCGATGTCGAACCCGGTGAGGCCCGTCTCGGCCAGCGTCGGCACATCAGGCAACGCCGACGAACGCTTCGCTGTGGCCACCGCCAGCGCCCGCAGCTTGCCGCTCTTGATGTGCGGCAGGCAGGAGGCGACGGTGTCGAACATGATCTGGATCTGCCCGCCCATCAGGTCGACCAGTGCGGGTGCGCTGCCCTTGTAGGGCACGTGCAGGATGGGGGCGCCCGTCATGTCGCTGAACTGCTCGCCGATCAGGTGGTGCGCGGTGCCCAGTCCGGTGCTGCCGTAGCTCAGCTTGCCCGGCTCTTTCTTCGCCAAGGCCACCAGTTCCGCGACGCTTTTGACCGGCAGCGCGGTGGGCACGATCAGGACGTTGGGCACGATGGCCACGACGGTGACCGGCGTCAGGTCGCGCTGCAACTCGTAGGTACGTTTGCTGTACACGGCCTGTGCGATCGAGTGGTGCACCGCCGCCATCAGGAAGGTGTAGCCATCGGGCGCTGACTTGGCGACGAATTCGGCGCCCAGGCGCAGCCCGGCACCGGGCTTGTTCTCGATGAGCACCGGCTGCCCCCAGGCGGCCTGCCATCGCTGGCTGACCAGGCGCGCCAGCTGGTCGGTGCTGCCGCCGGGCGGCGAGGGCACGACGATCTTGATCGGCTTGCTTGGCCAGGCCTGGGCGAACGTGCGTCCGAGCGGTAGCGCCAGGCCTGCGCAGAGCAGCGTACGGCGGCGGAGGGTCAATGTGTTCATGTCTGGATCCTTTCTTGGTTCGCTCACAGAGACTGCAGCCAGCGCGGGAACCACAGCGACAGCCACGGGATGTAGGTGATGAGCAGCACGACGGTGAAGGTGGCGGCCATCAGCGGCCACAGGTGCTTGGTGATCTCGCCGATGCCGGCCTTGGCCAGCTTGGCGGCGACGAACAGCGTGCCGCCGACGGGTGGCGTGTAAAGCGCGATCGCCAGGTTGGCGGTCATGACCACGCCGATGTGCACCATGTCCATGTCGAAGTGCTTGGCCAGCGGCAGGAACAGCGGTGCACACAGCAGCATCGCCGGCAGCGGCTCGATGAAGATGCCCAGCAGCAGCAGGCACACGTTGAACAGCAGCAGGAACATCCACTGTTCGGTGGCGACGAGCTGGATCCACTCGGCCATCTGCACCGCCACCTGCTCGACGGTGATCAGCCAGGCCATGGCGCCCGTGGCGCCGATGACCAGCATCACCGTGGCGCTGGTGACGAAGGCGTTGAGCAGGAGTTGAGGCACGCGCCGCCAGCTCATGTCCTTGTAGTAGTACAGCGACACCGCCAGGCCGTACATCACCGCGATCGCCGCCGACTCGCTGGGCGTGAACAGCCCGCTCCAGATGCCGCCGATGATGATCACCGGCATCAGCAGCGCCGGGCCAGCGTCCTTGGTGGCAGCCCAGATCTGCGCCGGCGTGGAACGGTCCTCGCCGTTGTCGACGCCGCTGCGCTTGCCGTGCCAGATGCACACGATGACCAGCGCGAGGGCGGTGGCCAGCGCCGGCAACAGCCCGGCCATCGACAGCGTGCGCATCGACACGCCCGAGATGAACGCATAGATCAGGAACGGGATCGACAGCGGCATCAGCAGCGCAATCGTGCCGGCCACGGCCAACAGCGCGGCGGCGAAGCCGCGCGAGTAGCCGCGCGCCACCATGGCGGGAATGACCAGCGAGCCGATGGCTGCGGTGTCGGCGATGGCCGAACCTGACACGCCGCCGAACATGGTGCAGCTCATCACCGTCACCACGCCCAGGCCGCCGGGCAGCCAGCCGAACAGCACGCGCGCGAACTCGACGATGCGCCTGCCCACGCCGCCTTGGGCCAACAGTTCGCCGGCGAAGATGAACAGCGGCACCGCGAGCAGGATGAAGGGTTCGACGCCGCCGATGAAGGACAGGAAGATCGTCTCCAGCGGGTGCGTCATGCCGGCGACCGCAATCACGCCGACGGTGGTGATCAGGATCGCGTACAGCAGCGGCACGCCGGCCAGCGCGATGACGAAGAAGACGCCGAACAGGGTCAGGGCGAGCATGGTCGAGTTTTTTCAGTGTTCGCTCAGGCCGTAGCGCACTTCGCGCGGCACGCCGCGCGCGATCTGCCACACGTCCCAGGCGACGAACAGCGCCATCAGCGTGCAGCCCACCGCCATGCCCATGTACTGGATCGCCATCGGCCACTGCAGCACGGTCAGCTGGTTGCCCCAGTTGCCGTCCACCAGCGACCAGCCGAAGCGCACCAGCACGCCGAGCATCACCAGGCAGGCCGACTGCACGGCCAGGTCGGCCCAGCGGCGCTTCGGTGCGGGCAGCTTGTCGATGAATTCGGTGATCGTCATGTGGGCCCCGCGCTGGGCGGCGCAGGCGCCGCCCAGGAAGGTGACCCAGACCATCAGCAGTTCGCCGAACTCGGTGACCCAGGCCAGGTCCCTGTGCACCAGGTGCAGGCACACGTTGACGAACACCATCAGCGCCGTCACGGCGCCGATGGCGATGACGACCCAGTCCACCGTGCGGCCGATGGCGCGGATCAGAGGTGGCGCCGCAGGCAGCGGCGCCAGCAAGGGGGCAGTGGACACGTCAACCCTACTTCACCGTCTTGCGAACCGTGTCCGCGTCCTTCAGGATCGCGTCGACGTCGGCGCCGTACTTCTCCTTCGCCTTGGCGTAGGCCGGCTGCACCGCGGCGCGGAAGGCGGCCAGGTCGGGCTTGGGGTTGATCTTCGCGCCCTTGGCGGCCATCGCCTTGAGCTGGTTCTCGTCGTTGCCGGCGATCATCTCGCGGCTGAACTTGCCGGCGATCTGCGCGGCTTCTGTGACCGCCTTCTGGTCGGCCGGCGACAGCTTCTGCCACGTCTTCTCGCTGATCGCCAGCGGAATCGGGCTGTAGACGTGGTTGGTCAGCGTGATGTTCGGTGCGACCTCGTAGAACTTGTTCGAGAAGATCGTGTCGACCGGGTTCTCCTGGCCCTGCACCGCGCCTTGCTGGATCGCGAGGTAGACCTCCGGCAGCGGCATGATCTGGATCGTGAAGCCCATCGATTCCAGCGTCCAGCGCATCATCTCGTTCGGGAAGGTGCGCAGCTTCATGCCCTTGGCCTGCGCGGGCGAGTTCAACGGGTCCTTCGTCGTCATGCTGCGGAAACCCGCTTCCCAGGTGGCCAGGAAACGGAATCCCTTGGCCGGCGCCTTGTCGAACTGCTCCTTCAGCCACTTGCTGTTGTCGTACAGCGCCCAGCCCTGCTTGTAGTTCTCCACCAGGTAGGGCAGCGCGGTCAGGTTCAAGGTCGGCACGTGCGGCGCGTACGAACCGGTGCCAGACACGGTGAAGTCGATACCACCGAGTGCCAGCTGCTCGATGTTCTTCGGGTCGTTGCCGAGCTGGCTGCAGCAGAAGACGTTGACCTTGTAGCGGCCCTGGGTCAGTTCTTCGACCTTCTTCGCGAACACCTGGGCGGCGGCCTGGCGCGCGCCGGCCTGCTGGTCGGTGTGGCTGAACTTCAGGATCGTCTGCGCCGCTGCCGGAAGGGCGACGAACCATGCAGCGGCTGCAACCGCCCGCAGCGGAAGTTTCTTGCTCAAGGGGTTCTCCTTAGCTCAGGGGGTGGTGGGGGTTGAAAGTCGCCATGGGCACCCTGATGCCGTTGGCGTGCGAGTGATAGATCGCCGCCTGCACGTGCAGGTTGTGCAGGTAGTCGCGCGCGGCGTTTTCCAGCGGCGCAGCGTTTCGCAGATGCGCCAGTACATGCGCCTGCAGCGCGGTGCTGGCGCCGCCGAAGACACCTCGGCCGCTGCCATCGTCGTAGGCATGGCGGACCTCGTCGCCACCGTGCGGCTTCCACCACAGGCGCGCGTCGCCGTCCAGGCGCATCACGCCGGCAGCGCCCTCGAGCCACATCTCGCCCATGGTCCGGCGCAGGTTCTGCGCGACGTGCTCGTTCAGGCGGTTGCCGTCGAACAGGCCGCTGCGCTCGTCGTCGAACTCGAAGACGATCAGCCCCGAATCCTCCCCGGCGATGACCGGGTTGAGCTTGCGCAGCCGTGCCGTCACTGCGCGCACTTCACCCATCAGGTAGCGGAAGGTGTCGATGAAGTGCACCGCGGTCTCGCGCACCAGGAACTCGGGCATCTGCTGGAAGTAGGGCTGGCGGTCGAGGTAGGCGTTGGGGCCCTGGCCGTCGCCGGGGCGCAGCCGGAAGGCCACACCGTGCACGCGGCCGAAGAAGCCGTTGTCGACGAGTCGGCGCAGCTCGCGGAACCAGGGCGCGAAGCGGAAGTTCTCGTGGATCACCAGCGGCACGCCGGCCGCCTCGGCCATGGCGGTCATCGCCTCGGCTTCCTTCAGATCTATGCCGAACGGCTTCTGGCAGATGGTGGCGATGCCGCGTTCCAGCGCCGCGCGCACCACCGGCGCCTGCGCCACCGGCGGCAGCACCACATCGACCAAGGTCGGCCGCTCGGCATCGAGCATCGCGGCGACGTCGCCGTAGCAGCGCGGCACCGCGTAGCGCTTCGCCAGCGCATCGGCGGCGTCGAGATGACGGTTGGCGATGGCCACCAGCGGCGCGCCGGCATCGCGCCAGCCCTCGACCTGGAACTGCGCCCAATAGCCGGCGCCGACCATGACGACGCGTTCGCTCACGTCACAGGCCCTCGATCACCGCGCGCACGATGTCGGCGGTGCCACTGCTGCCGCCGAATTCGCGCGGTCGCACGACGCCGCTGGCGAAGGCCGAGCCGAGCGCGTTCTCGATGGCGCGCGCACCATCGGCCAGCGCCGTGTCGCCGTCGCGTTCGGCCAGCCAGTCGAGCATCATCGCCGCCGACAGCAGCATGGCACTCGGGTTGGCGATGCCTTGGCCGGCGATGTCCGGCGCGGTGCCGTGCGCCGGCTGGAACAGCGCGTAGTCGTCGCCGATGTCGGCCGACGGCGCCATGCCCATGCCGCCGACGAGTGCGGCGATCTGGTCGGACAGGATGTCGCCGAACATGTTCTCGGTGACGAGCACGTCGTAGGCCCAGGGCTTCATGACCAGGTTCAGCGCCATGGCGTCGACATAGGCGTGCTCGGTGCTGATGTCGGGGAAGTGAGCGGCGCGTTCTTCGAACACCTGGCGCCAGAAGGCCATCGAGGCGAAGACATTGGCCTTGTCGACGTTGGTCAGGTGGCCGCGCTTGCCGCGTGCCTTGCGCTGCCGCGCCAGCTTGAAGGCGAAGTCGCACACGCGCGCGGTGCCCTTGCGCGTGATCTTCATCGTGTCGTAGGCCGCCGCCGCGTCGCCTTCGCCTTCAATCCGGCCGCGGCCGCGCGCGAAGAACAGACCTTCGGTGCTTTCGCGCACCAGCACCAGGTCGATGTCGGCGGCGCGCGGGCTGGCCAGCGGCCCGGGCAGGCCGGGGAAGCTGCGGATCGGGCGCACGCCGGCGTACAGGTCGAGCGCGAAGCGGATGTCCAGCTGCGGGATGATCTCGGTGCCGTCGTCCTTGCGCACGTCGGGCAGGCCCATGGCACCGAACAGGATCGCGTCGGCCTGGCGGCAGGCGTCGAGCGTGGACTCGGGCAGCGATTCGCCGCATTCCACGTAATGCTGCGCGCCAGCCGGGTGCTTGACGGTGACGAAGCGGCGCCCGGTACGCGATTCGAGCGAGCGCAGCACCTGCAGCGCGGCGTCCATGACCTCGCGGCCGATGCCGTCGCCCGGCAGCACGGCAATGGAGTAGCTGGTCTTGGGCATGGTGGCTCTCACATTTGGGCGAGCTTGAAGCGCTCGAAGATGGCAAGCAGCTCGCGGCCGGCGCGTTCGCGGTGGGCGCGGTTGACGCGCGCGGCGCCTTCGGCATCGCCGGCACGCAGTCGCTCCACCAGCTGCATGTGTTCCTTGGTCGAGTTCACGGGCTTGGGCCGCAGGCGCAGGGTGAACATGCGCGCACGGTGCGCGCGGTCCCAGTAGTTCAGCACCGTGGCCTGCAGCTGGCGGTTGCCAGCCATCTCGACCAGGTGGGCATGGAATCGTTCGTCGGCCGCCGCCCAGGCGTCGAGGTCGTCGGCCCGCAACGCGCGGTCCATGGCCTTGGTGGCGGCCACCAACGGTTCCAGCTCCTCGTCCGTGGGCTTGCGCTGCGCCAGCAACTCCGCCGCCATGCACTCCAGCGCGGTGAAGATCTGGTAGATCTCGCGCATGTCGTTCGGCGACACCGGCAGCACACGCATGCCGTGGCGCGGGATGACTTCGACGAGGCCTTCGTTCTGCAGACGCATCAGCGCCTCGCGCACCGGCGTGCGGCTCATGCCCAGCGCCAATGCCACCTCCTGCTCGAGTGCGCGGTGGCCGGGGGGCCAGACGTTGTCCAGGATGCGCCGGCGGATCTGCTCGTAGGCGTCCTCCACCAGGGAGATCGGGGCGCTGCGATTCGGTGAGTTCATGCGAAGTGCCAGTGCGTGGGTGCGACGCCCGCCACCGGCAGGCGCAGCGTGGCCAGGCGCTCGCCGAGCAGGCACCCGAGCACGGCGGTGCGGCGGTCGGCGCCGGCGAAGGCGATGCTCGAGATGTTGCGCAAGCGGCGACTCGGGGCGCCGTCGAGGTGGGGGCGCCCCATCGTGCCGGCTTCGAAAGCCTGCTCCACCCGGGCCAGGTGCTCGGCATCGGCCTCCTCCAGCCAGATCGTCGGCGCCCCGTCGGGCGCGACGCGGATGAGGCGGTTGCTGACGATGCTCACGACCCAGGCGTGCCCTTCCTCGTCGAAGGCGAGCCCGTCGGGGAAGGTGCCGGGGCCGAACTCGGTGACCACCTGCTTGGGCCCGAGCGACCCATCGGCATGCAGCGCGAACCGCGACAGCCGGCGTGCGAAGGTTTCGTTGACGTAGAGCCACTGCCCGCCGGGGTGCACGGCCACCTCGTTGGTGTAACCCAGTCCGTCGGCAGCGATGGTGGCACCCCGGGCGTCGACGCGCACGATGAAGCCGTCGTTGCAGCTGCGCCGGTAGCCCAGCGCACGCGGCTTCAAGCGTGTGCTGACGGTCACCCAGAAGCGGCCGGCGGCGTCCTCGACCACGAAGTTGGTCGGCGGCAGGTCGACACCGTCGACCCGCAGCAGCCAGGGCGCGACTTGCCCGTCGCGCTGCAGGCGGAACACGCCACCCTCGTCATTGCCCAGGTGGGTCAGCAGGAAGCTGCCGTCGCGCAGCAATGCGATGCCGTTGGGCTTGAGCGCCAGCC
This sequence comes from Aquincola sp., assembly GCA_022841885.1. GTDB lineage: Bacteria > Pseudomonadota > Gammaproteobacteria > Burkholderiales > Burkholderiaceae_C > CADEEN01. Next base: position 8,658 of record JALHQP010000010.1, read on the forward strand.
CCGCCGGCCCCGGGCCGGCGTACAGCGCCTGGCGGCCATCCGGGCTCACGTGGGCGACGCCGCCGCGCCAGTCGGCCGTGAACAGGTCGCCGGCCGCATTGGCCAGCACGCACTCCGGCCGCACCAGGCCAGTGCCGACAAAGTTCAGGCCTTCGAGCGGCAGCGGCAGGCCCGCCGCGCCGCTGTTCGCCGCGCCATCCACGGGTGGAGCCAGTGCATCCATTAATGCATACGTTAATGGATGCGAAAGCGAGTGTCACTCGGACAAACCCACCTCAGGGTGCGGCTCTGCGCCGGCTCGGCCGGCCATCCATGAGGCGTTCGTCCATCAACTCCCGAACCAGATCCAAGGCCGACGGCGTGGTGCGGCGCCTCAGAGTCACGAGACCAAATCGAGCCGTGGCGGCCATGGGCGGATTCATTGGCAACTCCACCAGGTCCGGGGCGGCCGCGCGGATGGCCAGCAGCACCGTGTCGCTGTGGCGGGCGAGCTCCACCAAGCTCGGGATCTCGTCGCAGCGCAAGGTGACGCAGACGTCGGGGTGCGCGCGCGGCCCGTAGCGATCCACCAGCATGCGCGCCACCTCGTCCGACAACGGCGTGGAGGCCACCGGATAGTGAAACAGCTCGTCAATGCTGGTGGCACTGCGTGCGCGCTTTTTCGGAACACTTTCGAGCAACGGATGACCGCGGCGCACCATGAACGCACCCGCCATCTCATGGACGAAGGTGGCCTCGAGATCCGGCGCTGGCCGCAAGGAGCGCGCATCGACAACCAGCGCATCCAGCGTACGGTCTCGCAGCGCCTGCACCAGCAAGGCTGTGTTGGCGCGTGTGATCTCCACGCGCACACGCGGCCGCTCGCTTGCCATTCTGAGCAGCAGCGGTGTCATCAGCATCGCGCCGGGGCCCGACCCCATGCCAATGCGCATGACCCCCTCCTCCTGCTGACCGGACAGCTGGCTGGTGCGGCGCAGGTCGTCGGCGGCCTGCACCAGTTCGCGCGCGCGCTCGAGCGCCTGGCGGCCGAATGGCGTGAGCTCACTGACACGGCCGACGCGGTCGAACAGACGTTGCCCCAGTTCGTCCTCGAGGGCACGGATGCTGCGGCTGAGCGCGGGTTGCGTCAGATGCGTGGCCGTCGCCGACTTGGCAAACGAGCCGGTCTTGGCCAAGGAAATGAAGTGCTTCAGCTGGACCAGGGTCATGACTGGCGGCTTTCTTCGAGTGTGACGTCCAACTCATCGTAATCGAACGAACAATGCATTGGACGCGCATTCGACCGACACCTACATTGACCCTGCTCCCGCGCATCCGTCAGCACAAAAGCCCTCTTCCAGGAGTCCCTCATGCCCAAGCCCGCCCCTCTTCGCACGCTGGCCTTGTCGGCCGGTGTGCTCGCCGCTTCGCTGCTCGTTACCACCGCCGCGCTGGCGCAGAGCTACCCCGTCAAACCGGTGAACCTGATGGTGCCGTACCCGGCCGGTGGCCCATCTGACGCCATCGCCCGCATCATGAACACGCCGCTCGGCAAGGAGTTGGGCCAGCAGGTGATCGTCGAGAACCTCGGCGGCGTCAGCGGCGCACTGGCGGCGCAGAAGGTGCTGGCCGCGCCGGCCGACGGCTACTACATCTTCCAGGGCTCGCCCAACGAGGTGATCCTGTCGCCGCTGGCCAATGCCGCGGTCAAGCTCAAGACCGAGGACTTTCGCCTCGTGCACCCGGTGGCCGATGCGGTGATGGTGTTCGTGACGCGCAAGGACCTGGGTGTCAACAGCGTCGACGAGTTGATCGCCCTGGCCCGCAAGTCGGCCGACAAGCCGCTGACCTACGGCAGCGTGGGCATCGGCTCGCTGTACCACCTGATCCTCGAGAACGTGCAGGCGCAGACCGGCGTCAAGCTGGCGCATGTGCCTTACAAGGGCAATGCCCCGCTGCTGCAGGACATCGGCGGCGGCCAGGTCGACTTCGCGGTGCTGGTCTACAGCGCGGCGATGGGCGCGCTGGCCGAGCAGGGCAAGATGAAGGTGATCGGCCAGCTCGGCGCCCAGCGTTCGGAACTGCTGAAGAACCTGCCCACGGCCAGCGAAGGCCAGGCGCTGAAGAACTTCTCGTACAAGATCTGGACCGGCTTCATGGTGCCCAAGAGCACGCCCGAGGACGTCGTCACCCGGCTGCATGCCGCGATCGGCAAGACCTTGAAGGACCCGACCGTGCTGTCGCAACTGGCGGCGCAGACTCAGGTCGCGGCGGCGCCGATGACGCTGGCCGAGTCGGCGAAGTTCTTCGAGACCGAGACCGCGCGTTATCGCGCGATCGCCAAGCAGATCAATCTGCAGCCGCAGTAAGTCGGCCGTGACCTACCTGCTGGACGCGCTGCAGGCGCGCGCGGGCGAATTCATCAGCCTGCGCCGCGACATCCACCGCCACCCCGAGCTGGCGTTCGAGGAGCATCGCACCGCAGCGCTGGTGGCCCACAAGCTCGAAGGCTGGGGCTATGCGGTCGAGCGCGGCATCGGCGGCACCGGCGTGGTGGGCACGCTGGTGCGTGGCCAGGGCACCAAGCGCCTGGGCATCCGTGCCGACATGGACGCGCTGCCGATCGACGAGGCCAGCGTCGCCGAGTGGGCCAGCGTGAACCGCGGCGTGATGCACGCCTGCGGCCACGACGGCCACACCGCGATGCTGCTGGCCGCCGCGCGCCACCTGGCTGAGCAGGGCGCGTTCGACGGCACGCTGCACCTGATCTTCCAGCCGGCCGAAGAAGGCGGCGGCGGCGCGTTGCGCATGATGCAAGACGGCCTGTTCGAGCGTTTTCCGTGCGACGCCGTGTTCGCGATGCACAACATGCCCGGCATCGAGCAGGGGCGCCTGGTGCTGCGCGAGGGCGCGGCGATGGCTTCGTCGGACTACGCCACGATCACGCTCACCGGCATCGGCGGCCACGGCGCGATGCCGCAGCGCGCGGCCGACCCGATCGTCGCCGCGGCCAGCATCGTCATGGCGCTGCAGACCGTCGTCTCGCGCAACATCGATCCGCTGCACGCCGCGGTGGTCACGGTCGGCGCGCTGCATGCCGGCAAGGCCAACAACGTGATCCCGGCGACGGCCACGCTGGAGCTGTCGGTGCGCGCGCTCGACCGCGACGTGCGCGCCACGCTCGAGCGCCGCATCAAGGCGCTGGTGGAGGCGCAGGCCGAGAGCTTCGGCGTCAGCGCGCAGGTCGACTGGAAGCCGGGCTATGCAGTGCTGGTCAACACGCCGGCCGAGACCGCCTTTGCGCGCGCCGTGGCGACCGAACTGGTCGGCGCCGACCACGTGACGCTGCAAGGCCCGCCGCTCACCGGCAGCGAAGACTTCGCCTTCATGCTCGAACGGGTGCCTGGCTGCTACCTGCTGGTCGGCAACGGCGACGGCGAGGAGGCCGGCGCCTGCATGGTTCACAACCCCGGCTACGACTTCAACGACCGCAACATCGCCGTCGGCAGCGCCTACTGGGTGCTGCTGGCGCAACGCTTCCTCGCCATGGCTCGGTAAAATCGCATCCCAGCAGGAGAGCGCTCCGACGCAAGCCGGAGCCACCGAAGGCGCAAACTCCCATGCACGCTCAGGTTCCGCACTGCACACCATCATCGCCGTCTGGAGAGCCGTCACGCGCGTCGTGACGCACCGAAGGAGCAAGGCCCGGGTCGCAAGCCCGCCGCGCTGAATCTCTCAGGTACCAAGGACAGGGGGAGCGGCAAACGAGCGACGGCCGTCGCTCGCACTGCCCTTGGAGTCCTCTCATGAAAGTCATCGTTCTCGGCGCCGGCCTGCTCGGCGTCACTTCGGCCTACTTCCTGCGCCAGCAGGGCCACGACGTCAGCGTGGTCGACCGTCAGGCCTCGCCGGCCGCGGAAACCAGCTTCGCCAACGGCGGCCAGATCTCGGTCAGCCACGCCGAGCCCTGGGCCAACCCGAGCGCACCGCTGAAGGTGCTGAAGTGGCTGGGCAAGGAAGACGCGCCGCTGCTGTTTCGCATCCGCGCCGACATGCGGCAGTGGCTGTGGGGCCTGCAGTTCCTGCGCGAATGCACGCCGGCGCGCACGCGCCACAACATCGAGCAGATCGTGCGCCTGGGCACCTACAGCCGCGACACGCTGCAGCAGCTGCGGCGCGACATCGGTATCGCCTACGACGAGCGCACGCAGGGCATCCTGCACTTCTACACGAGTCAGAAGGAGTTCGACGGCGCCGAGGCGCCGGCCGCGCAGATGCGCGCGCTCGGCTGCGACCGGCGCGTGATCTCGGCCGACGAGGCGGTCAAGCTCGAACCCGCGCTGCGCCACATCCGGCCGCAGCTGGCCGGTGCCACCTACACCGCCGAAGACGAGTCGGGCGACGCCAACCGCTTCGCGCGCGAGCTGGTCAAACGCTGCGAGGCCGATGGCGTGCAGTTCCTGATGAGCCACACCGTGACCGCGCTGCGCGAGGCCGGCGGCCAGATCGACCATGTGGAAGCCACCGACGCCGAAGGCCGCTTCCAGCGCCTGCGTGCCGACGCCTACGTGCTGGCGATGGGCAGCCTGTCGCCGCTGTACGCGCAGCCGCTCGGCATCTCGCTGCCGATCTACCCGGCCAAGGGCTACTCGGTGACGATGCCGGTGAAGGACGCCTCGATGGCGCACCAGGTCTCGCTTATCGACGACGAGTACAAGCTGGTGTTCTCGCGCCTCGGTGACCGGCTGCGCATCGCCGGCACGGCCGAGTTCAACGGTTACGACCGCGACCTGAACCGCGTGCGCTGCGAGGCCATCGTGCAGCGCGTGGAGCAGCTCTTCCCGGGTGCCGGCGATGCGAGCCAGGCGCAGTTCTGGACCGGCCTGCGCCCGGCCACGCCGAGCAACGTGCCGATCATCGGGCGCTCCAAGCTGCCCAACCTGTTCCTGAACACGGGGCACGGCACCTTGGGCTGGACGCACTCCTGCGGCTCGGGCAAGAGCATCGCGCGCATCGTCAGCGGGCTCAAGCCTGAGGTGAACTTCGCGTTTGCCTGACCGCAGGCGGCGCCGCGGCGGAAGCGGTGAGATTCGAACTCACGGACGGTTGCCCGTCGCCGGTTTTCAAGACCGGTGCCTTAAACCGCTCGGCCACGCTTCCTGGGACTGGATTGTCTCGCAGCGCCGGTTTTGCCTGCACTCACATCGCCTCGCGATATGAGTTACGGCGCAACGCTTCTTCGAAGCGTTGAACAAGACCCGTGCCTTAAACCGCTAGTCCACGCTTCCTGGGCGCGCATTTTCTCACCCCGGCGCCTGCGCCTGTTCGCAGGCCACCTGCAACACCTCACGCCGTCCACCGTCCACGCGCACGGCCGTCAGTGATCCGCCCCACACGCAGCCGGTGTCCAGCGACAGCAGGTCGGCCCGGCTGATCAGGCCGAGCGTGGACCAGTGGCCGAACGCGACCGGCGTACCTTCGGTCCCGCGGCCGGGCGCCTCGAACCAGGGCACCAGCCCGGGCGGGGCCGCGCCGGCGCCTTCCTTGACCTTGAAGTCGAGCGTGCCGTCGTGCGCGTCGACGAAGCGGATGCGCGTCAGCACGTTGATCACGAAGCGCCAGCGCTCGGCGCCTTCGAGCGCCTCGTCCCAGCGTGCCGGTTGATTGCCGTACATGCGCGGCAGGAAGCCGGCGAGGTCGGGCCCGCGCAGCATGGCCTCCACCTCGGCGGCGAGCGCGAGGGTCTTGAAGGCGGTCCACGCGGGCGCCACGCCGGCGTGCACGCACAGCCACCCGTGGCGCTCAATCGCCAGCGGCCGCGCGCGCACCCATTCGATCCAGGCCTCGCGGTCCGGCGCGTCGAGGATCTGGCGCAGCGTGTCGCTGCGGTGCTCGGGCCGCACGCCCTCGGCCACGGCGAGCAGGTGCAGGTCGTGATTGCCGAGCAGCGCGTCGGCGGCGTTGCCCAGCGCGTGCATGCGCTTCAAAACCGCCAGCGACTGCGGGCCGCGGTTGACCAGGTCGCCCAGCACGGTGAGCGAGTCGCGCGACGGCGAGAAGCCGATCTCGGCGAGCAGGCGCTCGAACGCGTCGCAGCAGCCTTGCAGGTCACCCACGAGATAGTGCATGGGGTGATTCTGCTACGCTGCTCCGTCCGGCCACTCTCGCTGTCCGCATGGACGTCGCGCTCCTCGTCTTCCTGATTCTGCTCAACGGCGTCTTCGCCATGTCGGAGATGGCCCTCACCGCCAGCCGCAAGGCGCGGTTGCAAGTCATGCTGGAAGCCGGCGAACCCGGCACACAGACGGCGATCGAACTGCACGAGAAGCCGACCAAGTTCCTGTCCACGGTGCAGATCGGCATCACGTCGATCGGCATCCTGAACGGCATCGTCGGCGAGGCGGCCTTTGCGGGGCCGCTGTCGCAATGGCTGGACGACACCTTCCCGGTGTTCACCCCGCAGGCGGCGGCGTGGTCGGCCACCGGGCTGGTGGTGGTGATCATCACCTTCTTGACCATCATATTCGGCGAGTTGGTGCCCAAGCGACTCGGGCAGATGTTCCCGGAGACGATCGCGCGGCTGGTGGCCACGCCGATGAACTGGCTGTCCACCGCCACGCGGCCCTTCGTCGCGCTGCTGTCGATGAGCACCGAAGGCGTGTTGCGCCTGCTCGGCATCCGCGGCAACAGCAACCGCAGCGTGACCGAGGAGGAGATCGCGGCCAGCCTGGAAGAGGGGCTTGATGCCGGCGTGATCGAGGAGCAGGAGCACCAGATGGTGCGCAACGTGTTCCGCCTCGACGAGCGCCAGATCGGCTCGATGATGATCCCGCGCGGCGAGATCGCCTGGCTCGACGCCGAGGCGCCGCTGGCGGACACGCTGGCGCAGATGGCCGAGCACCAGCACACACGCTACCCGGTGGTGCGCGGCGACCTGACCGACGTAGTGGGCGTGCTCGCGGCCCAGGCGCTGCTGCCGGCGCTGTCGCGCGGCGAGCAGCCCGACATCGCCACGCTCGTCACGCCGCCGGTGTTCGTGCCCGAGACGCTGACCGGCATGGAGCTGCTCGAGCAGTTCCGTAGCTCCGACACCGAACTCGTGTTCGTGGTCGACGAGTACGGCGAGGTGCAGGGCGCAATCACCGTGCGCGAGGTGCTGGAAGCGATCACCGGCGAGTTCAGCGCGCCCGCCGACGACGACGCCTGGGCGGTCGACCGCGGCGACGGCTCGTGGCTGTTCGATGGCCTGATCCCGGTGCCCGAGCTGAAGGACCGGCTCGAGCTCAAGGAGCTCCCAGAGGAGGACCGCGGCCGCTACAACACGCTGGCTGGCATGATCATGCTCTTGCTTGGGCGCCTGCCCAGCACCGCCGACCGCGTGGACTGGGCCGGCTGGCGATTCGAGGTCGTCGACATGGACGGCAAGCGCGTCGACAAGGTGCTGGCAGCGCCCATCGTCGGAGCCTCTGGAGAAGCCCCTTGATCGACCCCACCCTGTTCGCCGAGCCGGTTGCCATCGACCGCCAGCAGCACCTGCGCGCGCGCCTGAAGTCGCCGCAACCGCGATTCGACCGCACCGCCGGCATGAACGCGCTGTTCATCACCATGGTCGAGTTCGTCGACGTGGCGCGCGAGTACCCGATCGTGTTCGTCGAGGCCGGCACCGGCGACGACGGCCAGCGCGAAGTGGCGCCGATGGCCGTGCTCGGCCTGGCACAGGGCGAGAACCTGATGCTCAAGCCCGGCGGCGGCTGGGACGCGCGCTACGTGCCGGCAATGCTGCGCGCCTACCCCTTCGGGATGGCGCATGCCGAAGGCCAGGGTTTCTTCGTCGTCATCGATGCCAAGGCCGATGCGCTGTCGGACACCGAGGGCGAGCGCCTGTTCGACGATGCCGGCACGCCCACGCCGATGCTCGACGGCCGCCGCCAGTTCGTCGAGCAACTCGAGGAGGAGACGCAGCGCACGCGGCTGCTCAGCCGGCGCCTGCTGGAACTCGAACTGCTGCAGAGCAAGCGTTTCGATGCCACGTTGCCCGATGGCCGCACGGTCACGGTGGACGGCTTTCTGGCGTTGGACGAGGCGAAGTTCGCCGCGCTGCCCGAGGCCACGGTGGCGGAGCTGCACAAGAGCGGCGTGCTCGGCATGATCTACGCACACCAGTTCTCGCTCGGCATGATGCGTGCGCTGCTCGAGCGCCGCGTCGCGCGCGCCCCCGCCACGGCCTGAAGACACTGGTGCGGCGCGCCGTTTCGCCTACACTGGCGAAATGGACCAGGCAGTACATTCGGCGAAACACAAGACAACCAAGGCGCCGGCGCGCAGGCGCTCGGAGCCCACGCGCACCAACGACCCGGCGCGCACGATGGCCGACATCCTCGAGGTGGCCACGCGCGAGTTCGCCGACAAGGGCCTCGCGGGCGCGCGCATCGACGTGATCGCCGAGGCCATGCGCACCAGCAAGCGCATGATCTATTACTACTTCGGCAGCAAGGAGGGCCTGTACCTCGCGGTGCTGGAGGAGTCGTACCGGCGCATGCGGGCGATGGAAGCCGAGGCCCACCTCGAGGACCTGCCGCCCGAGGACGCGCTGCGGCGCCTGGTCGGCCACACGGTCGACTACCAGTGGGCGCACCCGGAGTTCATCCGCCTGGTGCAGAGCGAGAACATCCACCGCGCCGAGTACATCGCGCAGAGCAAGGCGATCCGCAAGCTCAACGTGCCGGCCATCGAGGGCCTGCGCCGCGTGCTCGAGCGCGGCCAGAAGGACGGCCTGTTCCGCGGCGGCATCGACCCGGTGGACCTGCACATGTCGATCTCGGCGCTGTCGAACTTCCAGGTCGCCAACCGCTACACCTTCTCGGTGATCTTCCAGCGCGACATGGAGTCACCGGCGGCGCAGATCGCGCGCCGCGACAGCATCATCGAGATGATCGTGCGCTTCGTGCGCAAGTAGGGCCGAGAGTCCCGGCTTCTGGGACAGCGCCCGGCAGGGTGCGGGTTATTACTGATCTACAAATTAACCAGTTAGTACATTATTCGCTCCACACACTGCGCCGGGCCTGTCGCCCGCAACGCGGGTTGAGGAGACGGCATGTCCGACTGGATCGACAAGGCGACTGGCGCCTACTGCAAGCTGCTCGAGCTGCTGCTGGTGCTGCTGCTGGTGGCCATGGTGCTGATGGTGTTCGGCAACGTGGTGCTGCGCTACGGCTTCAACTCCGGCATCACGTTCTCCGAGGAGCTCTCGCGCTGGGCCTTCGTGTGGATGACCTTCCTTGGCGCGATCGTCGCGATCAAGGAGAACGGCCACCTCGGCACCGACATGCTGGTCGGCCGCCTCGGCCCTACGGGCAAGAAGGTGTGCCTGGCGGTCGCCGAAACCGGCATGCTGTACTGCACCTGGCTCATCTTCTCCGGTGGCCTGGAGCAGTTGAAGATCAGCCTCGACGTCGAGGCTCCGGTGACCGGCTGGTCGATGGCATGGCTGCCTGCGGCTGGCGTGGTGTTCGCGGTGTCCGCGGCGCTGTTCCACCTGCTCAAGCTCGGACGCCTGTTCACCGGCACGCTGAGCGAAGATGAATTGGTGACGGTGCAGGAGTCCGAGGACCTCGCCCACATCAAGGCCGACAAGCACGAGCAGGAGGGCGCGAAATGACCGTCGCCGTCTTCCTGGGTGCGCTGCTCGGCGCAATGGCTCTGGGCGTGCCGATCGCCTACTCGCTGCTGCTGTGCGGCGTGGCGCTGATGGTCTACATGGGCAACTTCGACGCCCAGATCCTGGCCCAGAACCTGATCGAGGGCGCCAACAGCTTCCCGCTGCTGGCGGTGCCGTTCTTCATGCTGGCCGGCGAGATCATGAACGTGGGCGGCCTGTCGCGCCGCATCGTCAACCTGGCGCTCACGCTGGTGGGCCACCAGCGCGGCGGCCTGGGCTATGTGGTGATCGTGGCGGCGGTGCTGATGGCCGCGTTGTCGGGCTCGGCGGTGGCCGACACCGCGGCGCTGGCGGCGCTGTTGCTGCCGATGATGGTCAAGGCCGGCCACGACAAGGCGCGGGCCGGCGGCCTGATCGCTTCGGCGGGCATCATCGCACCGGTGATCCCGCCCTCGATCGCGTTCGTGATCTTCGGCGTGGCGGCCAACGTGTCGATCACCAAGCTCTTCCTTGCGGGCATCGTGCCGGGCCTGCTGATGGGCGTGGCGATTGCGGTGGCCTGGTTCCTGGTGGCGAAGAAGGAGCGGATCACGCCGCCGCCCAAGTCCACGAGCGCCGAGCGCCTGAAGGCGCTGCGCGACTCCACCTGGGCCCTGGTGCTGCCCTTCATCGTGCTGGTGGGCCTGAAGATGGGCGTCTTCACGCCGACCGAGGCGGCCGTCGTCGCGGCGGTCTACGCGCTGTTCGTCGCCACGGTGATCTACCGCGAGATGAAGTTCTCGCAGCTGTACCAGGTGTTCGTCTCGGCGGCCAAGACCACCGCGGTGATCATGTTCCTCGTCGCCGCGGCGATGGTCTCGGCCTGGCTGATCACGATCGCCAACCTGCCACAGGAACTGATCCAGCTGCTGCAGCCCTTCCTCGACCGGCCGATGCTGCTGATGTTGATCATGATGCTGATCGTGATCGCGGTCGGCACGGCGATGGACATGACGCCGACGATCCTGATCCTGACGCCGGTGCTGATGCCGCTGGTCAAGGCCGCGGGGATCGATCCGGTGTACTTCGGCGTGCTGTTCATCATGAACAACGCGATCGGCCTCGTGACGCCGCCGGTGGGCACCGTGCTCAACGTCGTGGCCGGCGTCGGCAAGATGAAGATGGACGAGGTCACGCGCGGCGTGATCCCCTTCATGTGCGCGCAGTTCGCTGTGCTCTTCCTGCTTGTGCTGTTCCCGCAGATCGTGCTGTGGCCACTCAAGCTCTTCTATTGATTTCCCACCCCGCACCATCCACAGGAGACAACCCATGAAGCGTGCTTTCCTCAAGTCCCTCGTCGCCCTCGCCGCGTTCGCCGCAGTCGGCAGCAGCTTCGCGCAGGAGCGCACCATCAAGTTCGCGACCCAGAACCCGGTCGGCCATCCGATCGAACTGGGCATGAAGAAGTTCGCCGAGATCGTGCAGGCCAAGAGCGGCGGCAAGATCAAGGTCAACCTGTTCCCTGGCGGCCAGCTCGGCAGCGACCAGGCCAACGTCACCGCGCTGCAGGGCGGCACGCTCGAGATGGTGTCGATGAACTCCGGCATCCTGGCCTCGGTGGCCAAGGAAATGACGATCGTCGACTTCCCGTTCCTGTTCGCCAACGCCAAGGAAGCTGACGCCGTGATGGACGGCCCGGTCGGCAAGAAGCTGCACGCCAAGCTCGAGGAGAAGGGCATCGTCGGCCTCGCGTTCTGGGAACTGGGCTTTCGCAACATCACCAACAGCAAGAAGCCGATCAACACCGTGGCCGACATCGAAGGGCTGAAGATCCGCGTGATCCCGAACCCGATCAACGTCGACTGGGTCAAGGCCCTGGGCGCCAACCCGACGCCGATGCCCTTCCCCGAGGTCTACGGCGGCCTCGAGAGCAAGGCCATCGACGGGCAGGAGAACCCGCTGACGGTGATTGCGGCCAACAAGTTCTGGGAAGTGCAGAAGCACCTGGCGATCACCAACCACCAGTACAACCCGCAGTCGGTGATCTTCAGCAAGAAGGTCTGGGACACGCTCAGCCCGGCCGAGAAGAAGATCCTCGACGATGCGGCCGACGAAGCCGCCAAGTACCAGCGCGAGCAGTCGCGCGCATTGATGGCCACCGCGCTCGACAACATCAAGAAGGGCGGCATGACCGTCACCGAGCTGTCGCCGGCCGAGATGGCCAAGTTCCGCGAGAAGGTCAAGCCGGTGATCGCCAAGCACTCGGCCACGGTGGGCGAGGCCACGGTCGCCGAGATGATGGCCGAGCTGGACAAGCTGAGGAAGTGACGTCGATGGGAGACGGGGTCGACAAGCTGCTCTGCGGCCTGATCGGCGCGGGCATCCAGCGCTCGCTGACGCCCGCGATGCAGGAGGAGGAGGCGCGGGCCCAGGGCCTGCGCCTGCACTACCAGCTGATCGACCTGGACAAGGCGGGGCAGGGCGTCGAAGCCCTGCCCTCGCTGCTGTCCGCCGCGAAGACCATGGCCTTCGCCGGCCTGAACGTCACCTTCCCGTGCAAGCAGGCGGTGATCCCGCTGCTCGACGAGTTGTCGGACGAGGCGCGGGCCATGGGTGCTGTGAACACGGTCGTGTTCCGCGAGGGCCGGACCATCGGCCACAACACCGACGGCTCGGGCTGGCGCTGGGGATTCGAGCGCACGCTGCCCGGCGCGGATCTCGCGCGCGTGGCGCTGCTCGGTGCCGGCGGCGCCGGCTCGGCAATCGCGCACTCCCTGTGCCGCATGAAGACGGCGTCGCTGATCATCGTCGACCAGGACGCGGCCCGTGCCGCAGCCCTGGCCGCCGAGCTGAATCGCCAGTACGGCGGCCAGGCGGCCAGCGGCAGTGCCGACGCCGCTGCCGCGCTGCGCGGCGCCACCGGCTTGGTGCATGCCACGCCCACCGGCATGGACAAACTGCCGGGCCTGCCGCTGCCCGCCGAGCTGCTGCGGTCGGACCTCTGGGTGTCGGAGATCGTCTACTTCCCGCTCGAGACCGCGTTGCTCAAGACGGCGCGCGCGCTCGGCTGCCGCGTCGTCGACGGCGGTACGATGGCCGTCGGCCAGGCGGTCGGCGCCTTCGAGCTTTTCACCGGCCACGCGGCCGATGCCGCACGCGTGGACGCGCACTTCCGTCGCCTGGTGGCGGCGCGAACCCACTGAGGACCGCAAGCGATGACATCCCCGCTGGACCGCGAAGCCATCGTCGAGGCGAGCAACCCGCTCGGCATCGAAGGCATCGAGTTCGTCGAGTACACGACGCCACGCCCGCAGGCCCTGGGGCAGGTGCTGGAGTCGATCGGCTTTCGCCCGGTGGCGCGCCACCGCTCGCGCGAGGTGCAGCTGTACCGCCAGGGCGGCATGAACATCGTCGTCAACGCGCATGGTGTGTCGCCCACCACCGACGGCGAGACGCCCCAGATCGCCGCGCTGGCGCTGCGCGTGCGCGACGCCGGCGCGGCCTGGCAGCGCGTGGTCGAGCTCGGCGGCTGGCCGGTGCCGGTGAAGGTGCAGCCGATGGAGCTGCACATCCCCGGCGTGCACGGCGCGGGCGCGAGCCGCATCTACTTCATCGACCGCTGGCGCGAGTTCTCGATCTACGACGTGGACTTCGTGCCGATCCCCACGGTGGAACCCAAGGTCCCGGCCGTCGCCAACCTGCACTGGTTCGGCGTCGTGCAGTACGTCGGCGCCGACCGCAGCGCCGACTGGTGCGAGTTCTATACGTCGCTGTTCGGCTTTGCCGAGCTGGCGAGCGACGAACGCTTCGGCATCCTGCCCAAGGGCAGCGTGCTGGCCAGTCCCTGCGGCACGTTTTACCTGCAGCTGATCGAGCCCGAGGCGCTGATCGTCGACGACACCGGCGAGCGCCTGCAGCGCGTGGCCTTTGGCGCGCCGGACGTGCCGGCCGCCGTGAAGGCGCTGCGTGCGCGTGGCGTCGACTTCGTCGAGACCAGCACACTGCACACGGAAGTGCGCGGCGCGCTGACCCGCCCGCAGCTCGGCGGCGTGATGTTCGAACTCGTGCATCACGAGCTGAAGAAGGCCTGACCCCATGCCGTTGCGTTCCGCCGAATACATCGCCGACTTCGGCATGGACACCATTTCGCTGGCCGGGCCGCTGGCGGCCAAGCTGCGCGCGATCAAGGACGCCGGCTTCTCGCAGGTGATGCTGGCCGCGCGCGACCTGGTCGGCCACGCCGACGGCTGGCAGGCTGCGGTGGCGGAGGTGAAGGCCAGCGGCCTGCGCGTCACCGGCTTCCAGGTGCTGCGCGACTTTGAGGGCCTGACGGGCCACCTGCACGACTACAAGGTGGACATCGCGCGCTCGATGATCGAGATGTGCGCCGCGCTGGGCAGCCCGATCCTGCTCGCCTGCTCGTCGACCAGCCGCCACATGGTGGCCGACGACGCGGCGATCGCGCGCGACCTGCGCAAGCTCGCCATGATGGCGCTGCCCTATGGCATCAAGGTGGCGTTCGAGGGCCTGTCCTGGGGCCGCCACATCAACGACATCGTCGGTGCCTGGCGCGTGGTCGAGCGCGCCGACGCACCCAACCTGGGCATCGGCGTCGACTCGTTCCACAGCTTCGCCACGCGCACGCCCACCGAGGCGCTGGCCGACGTGGACCCGGACAAGATCTACCTCGTGCAGCTGGCCGACTTCATGTGGCAGGAGATCCGCACCGTGGAGGAGCGCATCGAGACGGCGCGCCACTTCCGCGTCTTTCCCGGCGAGGGTGTGCACAGCGACGAGATACGGCGTCTGGTGATCGAGCTCGACCGCATGGGCTACCGCGGCGACTACAGCTTCGAGGTCTTCAACGACGACTACACGCAGATGCCGCTGCCGGTGGTCGCCGAGCGCGCGCGCCGCTCGGCCGCGTGGCTGGCCGAAGAGGTGCTGCATCGCGCCGTCCCGCTGCCGGACGGCACGCGGCTGCGCCGGCGCGCCTAGACGACAGACACCGGCGCGCCGCTGCGCGCGGCCTCGTGCACCGCCAGCGCGGTGCGCAGCGTGCCAAGCGCGTCGCGCCCGCTGCACAGTGGCGCCTCGCGGCCCTCGACCACCGCGCGGAAGTGGCGGAACTGCTCGTCGTAGGGGTCGGCCTTCATCGGCGCGATCCGCTGCACCGACAGCGGGTCGGCCCAGCCGCGCGCGCCGGGGTAGCGCCACAACTCCAGCCGCGGCAGCGAGAACGAGGCTTCGGTGCCGCAGAGGTAGATCGCGTCGGCATCTTGCGGCGGGAATCGCTCCAGCTCGCCGGCACCCATGTCGTAGTTCCACGGCGAGGGCGTCGCGTCGGAGGTCATCAGCGTGGCCAGCGCGCCGTGGGTGAAGCGCAGCAGCACCGCAGCGGTGTCCTCGACCGCGAAGCCACGCACCGCGCTCGAGGTGATCGCCTGTACCGAGGCCACTTCGCCGATCAGGTGGCGCAGGATGTCGATGTCGTGGATCAGGTTGATCAGCACCGGCCCGCCGCCGACTTCGCGCCGCCAGGCCACGCCGAAGTAGTCGTCGGGCTTGAGCCAGGTGGCCATCGCGTGCGCGGCCACCGGGCGGCCGATGCGGCCCTCGGTCATCCAGGCCTTGGCGGTGCGCACGCGGATGCTGTGCCGCCGCTGGTGGCCCACCAGCAGCGGCACGCCGCCGGCTTCGGCGCCGGCGCACAGGCGCTCGCCGTCGGCCAGCGTGTCGGTGACAGGCTTTTCCATCAGCACGGCGACGCGGCGCTCGATGCAATCCAGGCCGATACTGGCGTGCGACGCATTCGGCGTGGCCACCAGAGCGCCACCGGGCTTCACCTTGTCGAGCAGCTCGCGGTGATCGGCGAACCAGGGGGCGCCGATCGACTCGGCGAAGTCCTTGCCCGCCGGCGTCGGGTCGGCAATGCCGGCCAGCGACACGTCGGGGTGGCGCAGCAAACGTTCGGCGTGCGGGCGGCCGATGCCGCCGGCGCCGATCAGCGCGATCGGAAGTCTGCTCATCGTCGACTCACTTCAAAGGCGAGAACGCGAGCGGGACGCACAAACTGCTTTGCATCTTGGTCAGGTTTGCGGGGCCACCTTTCGGCGGCCACACACCCTGCGCCACCGCGTCGCCGCGGATCTTGGCGCGCGTGTCCACGCTGTCGTAGGCCCAGATGTTCAGGAAGCGAGGCTGCTCGCCGTCGAGCGCGGTGAAGACACCGAGGCACGGACTCATCGCGTGGCGCGCGGGCAGCGCGTCCTTCCAGGCGTCGATCGTCTCGGCCAGCCTGCCCTGACGCAGCGAATAGGTGCGCAGCTCGTACCACTTGCCGTGCACGCCGGGCTTGGGCGCGTCGAGGAAGGGGAACAGGGCGTAGCTCTCGCTCTTCAGCGACACGAGCCACTCGGCGCAGCCCAGTGGGTCGGTGTCGAGCAGCAGCTTCTGCTTGGCTGCATAGGCTTCGTTCGCGTCGGCGAACTCGCGCAGCAGCAGCACGCGCGACAGGTCGCCGATGTCGGCGGCAAAGGCACCGACCAGCGTGCCGCCGGCTGCGGGCAGGCGCTCCTGCAGTGCGGCGTAGACCTTGGCGTTGCTGAAGACCTTGATCTCCAGCGTGGTCAGTTCATGGATCACTCGGAACCCTTGTCGTCGAGATAGAAGCCGATGATGCGGTCGCGCACCGCCTCGAACATGCCGGCGCCCGCCATCGTGCGGCAGCCGCGCGCGCGCGCGGCCTCGATCAGCGGCGGCACCGGCGGCATCGTGACGACGTCGCCGACGAAGGTGGACGCAACCAGCTTGTCCACCTGCACCGGCAGCGGATCGTCGGGCCTCATGCCCATCGGTGTCGCGTTGATCACCAGGTCGTGGCCGCTCGGGTCGGTCGCGCCGATGGTGGGGTACAGCGGCCCGTAGGCGCGCAGCTTCGCGGCCAGCGCGTCGCGACGCGCCACGTCGGCGTCGTGCAGCGCAAGCGCCGCCACGCCGGCGTCGACCAGCGCGTGCGCGACCGCACCGCCCGCGCCGCCCGCGCCGACCAGCAGCGCGCGCTTGCCCTTGGGCTCGCAGCCGGCCTTGCGCAGGCCGGCGACATAACCCTCGCCGTCGCACATGTCGGCCTCCCAGCGGCCGTCGGCGGCACGCCGCACCACGTTGGCGGCGCCGATCGAACGAGCGCGCGGCGTCACGTGTTCGCACAGCCGCGCCGCGTCAAACTTGTGCGGCACCGTGACGATGATGCCGTCGACGTTGGGCATGCGTTCTGCGAGCGCGAAGAAGGCGTCGATGTCGGCCGGCTTCACGTGCGCCGGCACCACGATCGCGTCGGCATGCCGCTCGCGCAGCGACTCGGTCACCCCGTGGGGCGACTTCACCTGCGCGATCGGGTCGCCGACGATGAACAGGACGCGCGTGGCGCCCGAGTAGCTGTCGAGGTTCACGAGCGCCCGCCCGGCCGCCCGAAGGGCGCTCGCGCCCCCTCGGGGGGCAGCGAACGAAATGGGCGTGGGGGCTTCACTTGATCGGTTGCAGCGGCGGCAGGGTGGAGACGACGACCTGCCTGCCACCCTTGACCTCGACCAGGAAGCTCTCGCGGTCGATGTCGCCGTTGTTGTCGAAGCGCACGTCCATGATCACGCCCGGGTACTTGCTCTTGAGGATCGTCAGGCCCTTCATCGCCTGCGAGACCGCCTTGCGGTCGATCTTGCCGACCTTCTCGATCGCGGCCTTCATGGTGTACACACCCATGTAGCCCTTGATGCCGTTGTGGTCCGGCAGGTACTTGTAGGCCTGGTAGAACTTGCCCTTGAAGGCCAGCATCTCGGGGCTCGGTGCGTCGATCGTCAGGCCGACGTGGCCGGTGGCGCCGTTGGCCGCGTCGCCCGCCAGCTCGATGACCTTCTGGCTGATCAGCACCGTCTCGCCGATGATCGGCTTGTCGTAGCCCTGTTTACGCAGCTCGCGCAGCGCGCGCGCCGATTCCTCTTCGGTGAGGTAGACAAACAGGGCGTCGGCGTTGAGCTGCTTGGCCTTGAGCACCGCCGCAGAGAAGTCCACCTGACCCTGGTCGGTGGCCACTTCGCCGACGATCTTGGTCGGGCTGTTGGCCAGCAGCTTGACGATCTGGTCGCGCCCGCCCTTGCCGAAGTCGTTGTTCTGGTAGATCACCGCCAGGGTCTTGGCCTTGGTCTCGATGTACTTGGCCAGCTTCGGGAACGAGCTCGCCTGGCCGAAGCTGGTGCGGAACACGTAGGGGTTGCCTTGGGCGGTGATCGACGCCGCTTCGCCGCCGGTCCAGTTCGGGATCTCGGCCTTTCGCGTCTCGGCCATGCTCACCATGATCGAGCCCGAGAACACCGGGCCGAAGACCGCGAAGGCGCCGTCGTCGGCCGCCTTGGCGGCCAGGCCCTTGGCCACGCCGGGTTGCGTCTGCGTGTCGGCCACCGTGCTGACGATCTTCTTGCCGAGGATGCCGCCGTTGGCGTTGATTTCCTTCACGGCCAGCTCGACGCCGTCCTTGAAGTAGGTGCCGGCACTGGCGCCAGCGCCAGAGAGTTCGTAGACGCCGGCGATCCGGATGACGTCCTGGGCGTGGACGGCAAAGCTGCCGGAGGCGAACGCCAATGCCAGGGCGGCGCGGCGGGCGAAGGTCGTGGGCATGGCGGTCTCCAGAAGAGTTTGGAAGGAAGCGGGACGAGAGTTTAACCCCATTTTTGGACTTGAATTCCACTTTTGAAGTGTGTTTCAATATCCGGACCTACCCTGAGGAGTCCCGATGTCCGGCGTGATGGAGCGCACCCTCGCCATCCTCGAACGGCTGGCGACCGACGTGGCGGGCGTGCCGCTGGCCACGCTGGCCGACGAGCTCGACATGCCGCGCAGCGCCGCGCACCGCCTGCTCACCGACCTGGCCGCGCATGGCTACGTGCGTCAGTCGCGCGAGCGCGGTGACTACATGCTGACCACCAAGCTGGTGTCGCTGGGGCTGAACTACCTGAAGCAGTCGGGCGTCGTCGACCTGACGCAGCCGATCCTCGACCGCCTGGCGGAGGCGAGCGGCGAACTGGTGCGCCTGGGCGTGGTGGACGTGGACCACATCACCTGGGTCGCGCTGTCGCAGGGCGCGACCACCGGCCTGCGCTACGACCCCGACCACGGCATCGACGCCAAGCTCTCGTGCACTTCGGCCGGCCATGTGTGGCTGTCCACGCTGCCGGAGGATGATGCGATCGCGCTGCTGACGAAGCAGGGCCTGGCGAAGACCACCGAGTACGGGCCCAACGCACCGACCTCGATCGCCGCGGTGATGAAGTGCGTGCGCCAGGCGCGCAAGGACGGCGTGGCCTTCGCCACCGAAACCTATGCGCGCGGCCTGAACGCGATGTCGACCCCGATCATGGCCCCGGGCCGCGGCGGCGCGGTCGGCGTGCTCGCGATGTCCGGTCCCTCGGTGCGCCTGACCGAGGAGAAGATGCGCCGCTGGGCGCCCGAGCTGGTGGCCACCGCGGCCGACCTGGCGCGCGCCAGTGCGGCGTCGCCGCTGTTCCATCGCGCCTACTCCCGACCCGAACCGGCGGCTCGCGCCGCCTGATGCGCGTGGCCGCGCTTCCTGCTGCCTGCGACCTCGTCGTCGTCGGCTCCGGCTGCGGCGCACTGTCGAGCGCAGTGAGCGCAGCCCACCTCGGCCTGGACGTGGTCGTGCTCGAGAAGGAGCCGCTGTTCGGCGGCACCACGGCCTGGTCGGGCGGCTGGATGTTCATCCCACGCAACCCGCTCGCGCGCGCGGCCGGCATCGACGAACCGGTGGACGGGCCGCGGCGCTATCTGAAGGCCGTGTGCGGCGAGCAGTTCCGCGCCGAGCGCATCGACGCCTTTCTCGCGCACGGGCCGGCCGCGGTGCAGTTCCACCTCGACCACAGCGCGCTGCGCTTCGTCGACGGCAACGCAGTCCCCGACTTCCACGGCAAGGCACCCGGCGCAGGCACCGGTGGCCGCTCGCTGTGCGCCGCACCGTTCGACGGCCGCACGCTCGGCCCGCACCTGGCACGCCTGCGCCCGCCCTGTGCCCTCTGGTCCTTCCTGGGCATCAGCATCGGCGCCGACTTGCGCCACTTCCTGCGCGCCGGGCGCGCCGCGGACTCGTTCGCCTACGTCACGAAGCGCGTGCTGCGCCAGGCCTGGGACCTGCTGTGGCACGGCCGCGGCACCGTGCGCATGGGCGGCAACGCCCTGGCCGCCGCGTTGTTCAAGTCGGCGCTGGATGCCGGCGTGAAGCTTCACGAGTCGCACGCAGTCACCGCGTTGCTGCGCGACGGGGCGCGGATCGGCGGCGTGCGGGTGCGCACGCCGGGCGGCACCGAACGCGAGATCCGCGCGCGCCGTGGCGTCGTGCTGGCTTGCGGGGGCTTCCCGCACGACGAGCTGCGCAAGGCTGCGCTCTTCCCGCACGCACCGGCCGGCCGCGAGCATTGGTCGGCCGCGCCCACGGCCAACACCGGCGACGGGCTGCGTCTTGGCGAGTCGGTCGGCGCGCAGGTGGACCGCGCACTCGCCGACGCCGGCGCCTGGGCCCCGGTGTCGCTGGCGCCTCTGTCCGATGGCCGCGTGCAGGCCTTCCCGCATTTGGTCGAGCGCGGCAAACCCGGCCTGATCGCGGTCGACCGCGACGGCCGGCGTTTCGTCGACGAGGCCGGCGACTACCACGGCTTCATGCGCGCCTTGTTCGAGCGCTGCGGCGAGCGGCGCCCGGTGGAAGCGTGGTTGGTGTGCGACCACCGCTTCCAGCGCCGCTTCGGACTCGGGCATGCCAAACCCTTCCCGCTGCCGATCGGCCCGGCGCTGCGTTCGGGCTACCTGAAGCGTGCCGACACGATCGAGGCGCTGGCGGCGCAATGCGGCATCGACCCTGCGGGTCTCGCGCGCACCGTCGCTGCGTACAACGGCCACGCGCGCCACGGCCGCGACCCCGAGTACGGCCGTGGCGAGATCCCCTACGACCGCATGCAGGGCGACCCCGAGCACACGGGCCCCAATCCCTGCGTCGCGCCGATCGAGCGCGGCCCGTTCTACGCCGTGCGCGTCGTGCCCGGCAGCCTGGGCACCTTTGCGGGCCTCGAGGTCGACGTGCACGCGCGCGTGCTCGACGCGCAAGGCGCGCCGATCGACGGTCTGTACGCGGCGGGCAACGACATGGGCAGCGTGATGGGTGGCCACTACCCGAGTGGCGGCATCACGCTCGGGCCGGCGCTCGTGTTCGGCCATGTGCTCGCGCACCACGCGGCGGGCCGGCCCTTGGCCATGCCCTCGACGCCTGCTTGCGCTTCCTCCCTCGAACCCGCGGTGCGCGCACGCGCCGCCTGAGCTTCAACCACCATGTCCCGCACCTACTCGCTCGCGCAGCTCACCGTGCTACCTTACACCCCGCCGCAGATGGTGCAGATCGCCGCCGACACCGGCTGCGCCGCCTGCGGCGTCCGCCTCCTGCCGGCCTCGCCCGGTGGCCCGCACCACCCGATGACGGTCGGCTCGCCGCTGCTGGCCGAAACGCGCGCGCGCATCGCCGGCACCGGCGTGGCCGTGCTCGATCTCGAGATCATCCGCATCGGCGAGCGCTTCGACGCGAAGGCCTACGGCGCCTTCTTCGAAGTCGGCGCCGCGCTCGGCGCCAAGCATGTGCTGGTGGCCGGCGACGAGCCCGATGTCGGCCGCATGACCGCGAACTTCGCCGCGCTGTGTGACGCGGCCGCACCCTTCGGCCTCACCTGCGACCTGGAGCCGATGCCCTGGTGCCCTGTGGCGTCGGTGCCCGACGCGACGCGCATCGTCGAAGGTGCCGACCGCACCAACGGCGGCGTGCTGGTCGACGCGCTGCACTTCTTCCGCTCCGCGAGCCACTTCGACGACGTGAAGCGCCTGCCGCGCCGGCGCCTGAACTACGCGCAGATCTGCGACGGCAAGGTGCCGGCTCCCACCACGCGCGAAGAGTTGATCCACGACGCGCGCTGCGAACGCCTGCTGCCCGGCGAAGGCGGCATGGACCTGCGCGGCCTGTTCGCCGTGCTGCCGGCCGACCTGCCGGTGAGCATCGAGATCCCGAGCGACACGCGCGCGCCGGTGATGGGCTACGACGCCTGGGCGCGCGCGACGGTCGAAGCGACGCGGCAGGTGCTCGAAGGCGCGTGAGCACCGCCATGACCGCGCGTCGCTATACCTTCGCACCGCTGATGGCGATGCACTACGCGCCGCCGCAGCTGCTGCAGCTCGCGGCCCACGCCGGCGTCTGGGGCGTGGGCCTGCGCCTGCTGCCCACCGTGCCGGGCGCGTTGCACTACCCGCTGATGCGCCAGCCCGAACAGCTGCGCGAAACGCTGGCTTGCATACGCGACCTGGGCATCGCGGTGTTCGACCTCGAACTCATCCGCATCGGGCCCGAACTTCGGGTCGACGACTACCTGGGCGTCTTCGAGGTCGGACAGCAGTTGGGCGCGCAGGTGATCAACGTGATCGGCGACGACCCCGACCCTTCGCGCCTGGCCGCGTCCTACGCCGCGCTGTGCGACGCCGCCGCGCCCTTCGGCCTGAGTTGCGACATCGAGCCGATGCCCTGGTCCGCCGTGCCCGACGTGGCGACGGCCCATCGCGTGATCGCCGCGGTGCAGCGTCCCAACGTCGGCGTGCTGGTCGACGCGCTGCACTTCGGCCGCTCGGCGAGCACGCTGGCCGACGTGGCGGCGCTGCCGCGCGAGTGGATCCACTACGGCCAGGTCTGCGACGGCACGCTGCCCGGCCCCGCCACGCGCGAAGGCCTGATCCACGACGCACGCTGCGAGCGCCTGTTGCCGGGCGAGGGCGACATCGACCTGCGCGGCCTGTTTGCGCAGCTGCCCACCGACGTGCCGGTCAACATCGAGGTGCCGAACGACAAGCGCGCACCGGTGATGGGCTACGAGGCTTGGGCGAAGGCGGCGGTGGCGGCGACGAGGGCAGTGATCGAGGCGCCTGCCGGTCCCGACCCGGAATGATCAGCCCGCGCCGAGCCCGATGGGGGCCGGCGCGCTGTCGACGATCTTGCGGAACAGCGGTGCGTACTCCTCGCTCGCGGCGTGGCCGGTCATCGGGTCGCGGTTGGCCTCGAAGGCACGGTCGAGTTCGACCCAGTCCTCGGGCCGCAGGTGCTCGCGCGCGGCGGGCAGGATGGTGCTGTCCTCCAGCGCCATGTGCTTGAGGTAGTTCTCGACGTAGCGCGCGAGCGCCTTCTCGAAGGGCTCGCGGCGCGACTCGCCCATCACCTCGTAGGCCAGCATGCGGTGCTCGAGTTCGCGGATCGATGCTTCGCCCATGGCATGGTCGGCGTCGAGCCGGTCCAGCACCGGGCCGAGCTCGGGGCAGCGCGCGCGCACCTTCGGGAACAGCAGCTGCGTCTCCTTCGGGTGGTGCAGGCGCTCGGGAAATTCGTCGACGTAGAACAGCATCGCGCGCAGCACGTCGAAGGGCGGCGCTCGTTTGTCGTCGCGCGCCTTGCGCAGCAGCATGTTCAACGAACGCAGCATGGCCGAGACGGCCTGGTGCTCATCGTGGATCACTTGCAGGGCATGGGGTCGCATGGCATCACCTCCGGCAGGGCGATGCCATCGTGTCACCGCGAAGAACGCGCAACCTTGAAGTGCATCAAACCGCGGGCAACGCGTCGCGCCGTGCGACGGCGTCGCGGGCTGCGATGTACGCGAACACCAGGCCCGGGCCGAGCGTGATGCCGGGGGCCGGGTAGATGCCGCCCATCACCGACTGCATGTCGTTGCCGGCCGCGTACAGGCCGCCGATCGGCGTGCCCTGGGCGTCGAGCATGCGCGCCTTGTGATCGGTGGCGAAGCCGGTCGAGGCGCCGATGTCGCCTGGGTAGAGCTTGACCGCGTAGAACGGCGCGCGCTCGATCGGCCCCAGGCTCGGGTTGGGTCCGTGCCAGGTGGCGTCGCCGTTGGCGCGCTGGTAGGCCGTGGTGCCGCGGCCGAACTCGGGGTCGATGCCGCCTGGCCAGTAACCGTTGAAGCGCTCGATGGTCTGCACCAGGTTCTGCTCGGGCAGGCCGAGTTGTCGCGCCAGTTCGGCCACCGAGTCGGCGCGGGTCACGTAGCCGTCGGCCAGCGCCGCCGCCAGGCCCATGCCCTTGGGCCGCACCATGCCCAGGCCGTACTTGCGCAGGCCCTCGGCGTCGGTGATCAGGAAGGCGGGGATCGCCTTGCGCGTGCCTTCGTCTGGCCCATGGAGCAGCCCTTGCATCGTCAGGCCGTACAGGTGGTACGAGGTGCTCTCGTTGAGGAAGCGCCGGCCCTCGCCGTCCACCGAGATCGTGCCGGGCTTGGCACGGTCGAATACGAAGTGCGGAAACGCCGCGGTGCTGCCGTCGGCACGCTGGCGCAACGACACCGGGGCCCAGAACGCGTGCGACAGGGGCACCTCGCCGGCGCCGCGGCCATACACCGCGCCGACGCGCTCGGCCAGCGGATGCGCCTGGCCCTTGTGGCCGGGCGCGCCCGGGCACCAGGCGATGTCGGCGCCGGGCAGCAGCCGCGCGCGGCGCTCGGGGTCGCGGTTGAATCCGCCGCTGGCCAGCACGACGCCGCCGCGCACGGCGATGAACCTTTTCTGGCCGCGCTGCGCGATCGTGATGCCCTCGATGCCGTTCGCGCCGCGGTGCAGTTCCGTTGCCTGTGCCTCGGTCAGCAGTGTCACGCCGCGCTCGCGCAGCGACAGCAGCAGGCGGCCGATCAGCGCGTTGCCCATCAGCAGGCGCGTGCCGCGCGGATAGCGCAGCCGATCCATCAGGTGACGGATGACGACCTTGGCCACGTAGAGCGTGGACTTGAGCGACTTGCTCCAGCCCAGCATGTGCGGGATGTCGTCGCGGTCGACCATCATGCCCTTGAGCACCAGGAACTCGGGGATCGGCGGGCGCACGAGGCCGAAGTCCTCGCCGAGCAGGCGGCCGTCGAAGGGCAGGGGTTCGAGCGCGCGGCCGCACAGCGTGCTGTCTTCCAGTTCGGACAGGTAGTCCGGGTGGAAGGGGCGGATGCGGTACTTGACGTGCGAGTGCTCCTCGATCGTCTTCACCGCCTGCGCGCCGCGCGCGAGGAAGGCATCGCGCAGCGTGCGCGGCGAGCGCTGGCCGACCGCCAGGTCGAGGAAGTGCGCGGCCTTGTCGGTGCTGTCGTGCGGGTTGACCTGCGGCGCGAGATGCGTGCCGGGCACCCAGGTGGTGGCGGCCGAGTAGGCCGTGGTGCCGCCGACCTGCGCGGTCGATTCGACGAGCAGCACCTTGGCGCCGGCGATGGCGGCGAAGAGGGCGGCCGACATGCCGGCACCGCCGGCGCCGAGCACGACCACGTCGAAGGCCGCGTCGTCGGGCAGCGAGGAGAGGGCGGTGGGGTAGGGCATGGGTGCTTGTGGTTCAGGACGACGCGACGACAGGGGGCACCGCGGGCAGCGTGCCGCCGAGCGCCGTCCAGCCGCCGTCCACCGCCAGCACGCTGCCGGTGATGAAACTCGCGCGCGGCGACGCGAGGAAGGCGATCGCCTCGGCGATCTCGGCCGGCGAGCCCATGCGGCCCAGGGGCGTGCGCTTGTGGATCGCGTCGGTGTTGAGCGCGCCCTTGGCTTCGAGCGCCTCCACCAGCGCGGTGCGCACATAACCCGGCGCGACGGCGTTGACGCGCACGCCGCGGTCGGCCCACTCGCAGCCCATCGACTTGGTCATCGCCACGATGCCGGCCTTGGCCGCACCATAGGCGTTGCGCATCGGGATGCCGAGCGACGAGGCGATGGAGCCCAGGTTGACGATGGTGCCTTCACGCTGTTCGAGCATCACGCGGCCGACCTCGCGGCTCATCAGGAAGGTGCCGCGAAGGTGCACCGCGAGCACGCGGTCGAAGGCCTCGACCTGCTGCTCGACGGTGACCGCCGCCTGGTCACCGATGCCGGCGTTGTTGACCAGCACGTCGACGCGTCCGCCCGACCAGGCGAGCACCTGGCGCACCGCGGCGGCGACCAAGGCCTCGTCGGCGACGTTGCAGGCGAGGCCCAGGTGTGTCGAGCCGAGTTCGGCGGCGCGTGTACGAGCGGCCTCGCCGTCGAGGTCGGCGATCGCGATGCGCAGCCCGTCGGCCGCGAGGCGCTGCGCGGTGGCCCAGCCGATGCCGCTGGCCGCGCCGGTGACGATGGCGAAACGGATCATCTCAGTGGCGCCCGGCCGTCCGAAGCCACTGAGCGCCCCCTCGGGGGGCAGCGAGCGCGAGCGAGCGTGGGGGTCTCACTTCATTGTCTCCATGCTCGGCAGCGCCACGCGCCGGATCAGGCGCGTCTCCTGCGCGACGATCAGGTGCTCGGTCGCGGCCAGGTATTTCGGGAAGTCGGGGTGCGTGTCGCGCGCCTGGCAGCGCTGCTCGTAGTCGGCCAGGCTGTCGTAGCCCCACAGATGCACGAACTGGTTCTGCGCCCCGACCAGGCTGGTCCAGAAGCCGAGCGGTGAGCCGAGCGTGCGCAGCAGGATCGGCATCGCGAGGCGGTCCCACACCTCGACGAACTCGCCCATCTTGCGCAGTCGGATCGTGTAGATGCGGTGGTCGACCAGGGCCTTGCCCGCGGCGGCGATCATCGCGTCAGGCGGCATGGCGCTGCTCCTGTGCCGGCTGCGCCTTGGCGTGCGCGGCGATGTGGCGCCCGGCAATCCAGCCGAAGGTCATGTGGGGGCCGAGCGTGATGCCGGCACCCGGGTAGTTGCCGCCCATCATCGACGCGCGGTCGTTGCCCACCGCGTACAGACCTTCGATCACGCTGCCGCGTTTGGACAGCACCCGGCCCTCGGGCGTGGTCGACAAGCCGTCGAAGGTGCCGAGGTCGCCCATGAACACCTTGACCGCGTAGTAAGGGCCCTTCGCGACCGGTGCGACGCAGGGGTTGGGTCGATGCGACGCGTCAGCGAGGTAGCGGTTGAAGCTCGTCGTGCCGCGGCCGAACTGCCGGTCCTCGCCACGCTCGGCGCCGAGGTTGTACTCGGCGACCGTGCGTTCGAGCTGCGCGCCGTCGATGCCGCAGGCCGCACCCAGCTCGGCCAGCGTGCGTCCCTTGAACAGGTAGCCGTTGCGCAGGAACTTGCCCACCGGCATCGGTGCGGGCTTGACGTAGCCGAGGCCGTATTTGGACAGCGCGGCCTGGTCGCACACCAGCCACATCGCCGTCTCCCTGTCGCCGCGGCAGGCTTCGATCATCGCGACGCCGACGTCGTGGTACGACTCGCTCTCGTTGCAGAAGCGTTTGCCGTGACGCGTGACACCGATGATGCCGGGCTTGTAGCGGTCGAGCAGGTGCGGGAACACGCCGTAGCCGCCACCGCCGTTCGGCACCCGCGACACGGGCATCCAGGCCGAGGTGGACTTGAAGCGGATGTCGAAGCGCGCGCCGGCGTCCTCGCCCAGCGTGATGCCGTCGCCGGCATTGCCGGTCGGCGTCGGCGAATGGTGCTCGCCACCGCGGGTCAGGTGCGGGTAGGCCTTGCCGATGCGCGCGCGGTCGTGCGGGAAGCCGCCGCAGGCGAGCACGACGGCGTGGCGTGCGCGCACGGTCGTCTCGACGCCATCGCGCATCAGCACGGCGCCGCGCGCGACACCCTGTTCCACGACGAGGCGCTTCGCGGGCGACGAGGTCCAGAGTGGGATGCCGAGGTCGAGCGCCGACTTGGCCAGCCGCGCTGCGAGCGCGTTGCCGCTGGTCACGTGGACGCCGCGCCGGTACAGCGCCAGCTCTTTGAGGTGCGTGGCCAGGCGCTTGCACACGTACCAGAAGCTCTCGAGCGATTTCGTGGCGTTGAAGAAGTGCTTCAGGTCGGCGTTGCTCGAGTTGAACATCATGCCGATGAAGGTGATGGTCTTGAGCGGCGGGCGCAGGCGCGCCATGTCGGCACCGAGTTCGCGGATGTCGAAGGGTGCGGCGAGGATCGAGCGGCCGATGTCCACGCCGCCTTGCACCGTGGGGTGATAGTCGGGGTAGAGCGTGGGTACGAACTTGACGCTCGTCTCTCGCTCGAACCACTCCACCATCGCCGGCGCGTGGTCGAGGAAGGCATCCACCGCGGCGGCGTCGAAGAACTCGCCGGTCTCGCGCTTCAGGTAGTCGCGCGCGGCCTCGCGCGTGTCGTGCGGGTTCTGCTTTCGGCCGTAGGGCGAGCCGGGCACCCACAACACGCCGCCGGAGAACGCCGTGGTGCCGCCGAACAGCGGCTCCTTCTCGGCCACGATCACATCCAGCCCTGCCTTGCGTGCGGTGATCGCGGTCGACAGGCCGCCGGCGCCCGAGCCGATCACCAGCACATCGCACTCGATCGTCGTGTTCGTCATGACTTGTCTCCGGTCTGGTTGTAGCCAGGGCGCGGCACCATGTCCATCAGCATGCAGTCGAGGCCGCCGTCGACGATCAGCTCGGTGCCGTTGACGTAGCCCGCGCGCTCCGAGAGCAGGAAGGCCGCGGGCTCGGCAATGTCCTGCGGTTCGCCGACACGCCGGCTCGCGGTGACCGCGGCACGCGCGGCCTCGAAGCCCGGCACCTCGTAGAACTTGGCCGACAGCGCCGTGCGGATCATGCCGGGGCAGATCGCGTTGCTGCGCACGCCGCGCGGGCCCCATTCGGCTGCCAGTTGCTTGGAGAGCAGCAGCACGCCGGCCTTGCTCGCGCTGTAGGCGCCGCTGCGGCTTTGCGGGTGCAGCGCGGCGATCGACGCGATGTGCACGATCGCGCCCTTGCCGGCGGCCAGCATGTCGCGCCCGAACTCGCGCGCGCAGATCAGCTGGCCGGTCAGGTTGACCGCGAGCACCGCGTTCCAGTCGTCGAGGCTCACCTCGTCGAGCGCACCGGCGCGCAGGAAGCCGGCGTTGTTGACCAGGCCCCAGGCCGGGCCGAGTTCGCGCCGCACGCGCGCGGCGGCGTCGCGCACCGCGGCCTCGTCGCCGATGTCGCAGCCCAGGCCGAGCGTGCGCACACCGTGTTCGGCGGCCAGCGACTGCGCCGCCTCGGTGGCCGCATCGGCCTTGCGGTCGAGCACCGCCACCATAGCGCC
Organism: Aquincola sp.; assembly: GCA_022841885.1. Lineage (GTDB taxonomy): Bacteria > Pseudomonadota > Gammaproteobacteria > Burkholderiales > Burkholderiaceae_C > CADEEN01. The sequence goes on from JALHQP010000010.1 coordinate 37,385, forward strand.
GGCGGCGGCGAGGGCCTTGGCGGTGGCCCGCCCGATGCCGCTGGCCGCGCCGGTGACAGCGCAGACGCGGCCTTCGAGGCCCAGCCAATGTCTCCTGTCGTTCTGCATCGCGCGTCCTGTGTCGGATCGTGGCCCGCATGGTCCGCCCCGGGCGTGCGGCCGGCAATCGACAGTTGCGGCGAAGCCCCGGACAATTCGTGCATGCCAGCCCCCCGCCCCGCCACCCGCACCACGCCCGTGATTCCCCGTGTCGCCCTGTACGGCGACGAGGCCCTGCCGGCCGACGTGGACCTGGTGCATTTCGAGCGCATCCCGGTGCGCTCGAGCCGCCACAACTGGGAAATCGAGCCGCATGTGCACGACGCGATGCTGCAGGTCCTGTTCATCGAGTCCGGCAGCGGTGGCGAGGCCTTCATCGACGGCCGCCGCTGGGCCCTCGTGCCACCCTGCCTGGTGCTGGTGCCGGCGCACAGCGTGCATGGCTTCCACTACGCGCCGGACACCGACGGGCCGGTGATCACTGCCGCGCAGCGGCCGCTCGAGAACCTGCTCGACGCACTGGCGCCGCAGCTGCGGCGCGCGGCGCTGCAGCCGCTGGTGCTGACGGTCGACCGCGCGAGCCGCCACGCCGAGGCGCTGACACCGCTGTTCGACGCGATCGCGCGCGAGACACGGGTCACCGGCCAGGCCACCGGCGCGCTGGGCATGTCGCTGCTGGCGGCACTGGTGCTGCAGATCGCGCGCCTGCGCGGCGCAGCGCCCGGTGGCGCGCGCGGAGCCAGCGAGGCACGTGACCTGCGCTCGCGCAAGGCGCAGCATGTGGAGCGTTTCCGTGGCCTGCTCGACGCGCACTTCCGGGAGCGCTGGGCAGTGGATCGCTACGCGCAGCAGCTCGGCGTCAGCGCCGGCCAGCTCGGGCGCCTGTGCCGCGAGCAGCTTGGCGTGTCGCCGCTGGACGCGATCAACGCGCGCGTGCTGCACGAGGCGCAGCGCGGGCTGGTGTACTCCACGCTCAGCATCAAGCAGGTGGCCGCCGAACTCGGCTTCGACGACGAGGCCTACTTTGGCCGCTTCTTCAAGAAGCACCTGGGGCTGACGCCCACGGCGTTTCGCGCGCGCGGGCGGCGGCGCCTGGCGGGCGCCGCCGCCCGCCCCTGAAGGCTGGGCGCGACACCGCGCCGGCGGGTCGTGGTTGGGCGACAAAAAGTCGATGACCCGATGTCGATTCCGACCGCACTCGAGCGTCGTGCCCATGAAGTCACCTTCACAACACCTTCGACCAAGGATCACACCATGACCCAGATCACCATCGAGACCCGCATCGACGCTCCCATCGCCGATGTCTGGCGCGCCTGGAACGCGCCGGCCGACATCGTGCAGTGGAACGCCGCGTCCGACGACTGGCACACCACCACCGCCACCGTCGACCTGCGCGTCGGCGGCTCGTTCTCGTCGCGCATGGAGGCCAAGGACGGCAGCATGGGCTTCGATTTCGCCGGCACCTACACACGGGTCGACGAGCCGCGCCGCATCGACTACGCGATGAGCGACGGCCGCAACGTGCGCAACGAGTTCATCGCCCAGGGCGACACGGTCACCGTGCGGGTGACCTTCGACGCCGAGAGCGAGAACCCGATCGAGATGCAGCGCCAGGGCTGGCAGGCCATCCTGGACAACTTTGGCCACCACGTGCAAGCGGGTCGTCGCTGAGCATCGCCACCCAGCACACACCACTGCCAGGGCGCGGCTACGAGCTGGGCTGCGCAGTTGAGGTCTGAGCAGGCTCCGTCGGCACGCAAGCGCCAGCGGCGTCGCGCAGCGCGCGGTCGAGCAGGTCTTCGACCTGCACCACGAGCGGGTGCGCGGCGTCGGCCGCGAGCAGCGTGTGGAACGGCGCGCGGTGCGCCTCGATCGGATGTCGCCCGTCCTCCGTGGCCAGGCCATGCGCGGCGGCGGACATCGGGCGCTGCGTCAGGTCGACCATCGTGCCCACCACGCGGGTGGCCCGGCCGATGTCGTCGCGCGCCACCACGCGGCCGCGCGACAGCATCGTGCGGTAGCCCGAGCCGTTGCTGCGCAGGCGGAAGCGGCTCTCGTAGGTGGCCGAGCGGCCCGAGAAGTGCGTGCGCTGCGCGTCAAGCATCGACTCCAGGTCGTCCGGGTGCACCCGCCAGCGCCAGAACCCGACGCTGTCGGGCGTGTGGATGCGCGGGAAGCCCAGGCGCGCCTTCCAGTCGGGCGAGTAGTGCACCAGCTCGCGCAGCAGGTCCAAGTCCCAGGTGCCGAAGACGCCCAGCTCCAGGGCCCGGCGCCAACGCAACTGTTTCGGTAGGCGTTCCGACATGGGCGTCAGTGTGACACGGGGCGCGTGGCGGGCCGCGTTGCTTGCTGCACACTCCATCGCACCGTCACTCGCCTGGGACCTCGCATGACCCCCGACCAGGAACTTCGCCGCCTCGGCCTCCAGCTGCCCGAGGCTGGACCGCCCGCCGGCAACTACGCCACCGCCGTGCGCGCGAACGACCTGCTGTTCATCTCGGCACGCTCGCCGGCGGCGCACGACGGCCAGGGACCCAAGGGTCGCATCGGTTGCGAGTACTCGGCGGACCGGGGCTACGAGCTCGCGCGTTCCGCGTGCGTGGAGCTGCTCGCGGTGATCCGGGCACATGCCGGATCGCTCGATGCGGTGGCGCAGTTCGTCGAGTTGCAGGGCTTCCTCAACGCCGACCCGGCGTTCGAGGACCATGCGCGCGTGCTCGACGGCGCTTCGGACCTGCTGGCCGAGGTGTTCGGCCCCGCGGGCCGGCATGCCCGCTCGGTGGTCGGCGTGAGCTCCTTGCGCAAGGGGCTGCCGTTGACGCTGCGTGCGGTGGTGCAGCTCAAGCGGGCCTGACTCGCCGCGTCGCAGCGGGCGCGGCCCCGCCACGCCTTTGCCGCGCGACCAGCGCGCGCGCAGCGGTCAGGTGGTCGCCACCGCGGCGACGGCAGCATGCGCGCCACCGAGGAACAGGCGTTCGATGTTCGGGTCGTGCAGCAACTCGTCGGCCGCCTTGTGCAGCACCAGCCGCCCGGACTCGAGCGCGATGGCCTCGTCGGCCATCTTCAGCGCGCTCTTGACGTTCTGCTCGACCATCAGCACCGTCGTGCCCTGGTCGGCCAGCGCGCGCAGCAGCTTGAAGACGTCGGCCACCACGAGCGGCGACAGCCCGATCGACGGCTCGTCGATCAGCAGCACCTTGGGCCGCAGCAGCAGCGCGCGCCCGACCTCGAGCTGCTTCTGCTCGCCGCCCGACAGCGACGAGGCGGCGGAGTTGATGCGCTCCTTGACGCGCGGAAAGCGTTCCAGCACTTCCGGGATGCGCTCGCGCGCGGTCTTCATGCCGAGCGTGATGCCGCCCAGCTCGAGGTTCTCGTACACCGTGAGCTGGCCGAACAGGTTGCGCCCCTGCGGCACGAAGGCCACGCCGTGCTCGACCAGCAGCGCCTTGGAGCTGACGCCCGTGATGTCCTTGCCGTCGAGCTTGACGCTGCCTTGCCGCACCTTGAGCAGACCGAACAGGGTCTTGAGCACGGTGCTCTTGCCGGCGCCGTTGGGGCCGAGCAGCAGCGTGATCTTGCCGCGCTTGGCCTTCAGGCTCAGGTTGTTGAGGATCATGAACTCGCCATAACCTGCGAGCACGTTGTCGAACTCGATCGCGATGTCGTCGTTGCTCATGGCGTCAGTTCCCGAGGTAGGCGTCGAGCACCTGCTTGTTGGCGCGGATCTCGGCCGGCGTGCCGATGGCCATCACCTTGCCTTCGACCATCACCAGGATGCGGTGGCAAAGGTCCATCACGAAGTCCATGTTGTGCTCGATGACGACGAACGATCCTTTGCGCGTCTTGTTGAGTTCCTTCAGCAGCGAGCTGATGCCGCCCACCAGCGACGGGTTGACGCCGGCGCAAGGCTCGTCGAGCAACACCAGGTCGGGCTCGCTCATGAAGGCCATCGCGATGTCGACCAGCTTCTGCTGGCCGTAGCTCAGCTCGCCGGCCTTCTTGTCCGCCACGTGGCGGATGCGGAACTGGTCGATCAGCGCGTCGGCCTTGGCGCCCAGGCCCGAGTCGCCGGGCGCGAACATGCGGCTGAACATCGAGCCCTGGTGCTCCTGCGCGGCCACCAGCAGGTTGTCGCGCACGGTCATCTTGCCGAACACCTGCAGGGTCTGGAAGGTGCGGCCGACGCCCTTCTGGTTCAGCTCCTGCGGCGACAGGCCGGTGATGTCCTGGTCCTTGAGGATGATGCGGCCTTCGTCGGGCTCGATCTGCCCCAGCACCGAGTTGAACATCGTCGTCTTGCCCGAACCGTTGGGCCCGATCACGCCGAAGATCTCGCCCGGCATCACCTCGAAGCTGACGCCGTCCACGGCCTTGATCGCGCCATAGGCCTTCTTCAGGCCGGTCACCTTGAGCAGCGTCATGCCTGGGCTCCGATCTTGCTGGCGGCCGCGGCGCGTGCGGCCGAGGCTTCCTTCGCATGCCTTCTCGCCCGCAGCTTGTCGGGGATGGAGAGCAGCCCGTCGGGCAGCCACAGCATCAGCAGCACGACCGCGGTGCCGAACACGAACAGGTACCAGCCCTGGGCGAAGCGCAGCCACTCGGGCAGGATCACGCCGACCGCCGAGCCGAGCAGCGGGCCCCAGAAGTAGCCCGCGCCGCCGACGACGACCATCAGGTACATCATGATCGAGGCGCCGACCGTGAAGGGCGCCGGTTCGATGAACTCCACCAGCGGCGCGAACAGCGCGCCCGCCACGCCGGCATACACCGCGCCGATCGCGAACGAGAGCAGCGTGTAGGCCTGGATGTTGACGCCCAGGCTCTCGGCGCGGATCGGGTTGTCGCGCAACGCCGTGAAGGCCTTGCCCCAGGGCGAGGCCAACAGCTTCCACAGCAGCGCGCACATGATGACCGTGATGCCGAGGATGAAGTAGTAGAACTTCAGGTTGCTCGACAGGTCCAGGCCGAACAATTCGGGCCTCGCGATGTTGTTGATGCCGAAGGTGCCGCCGGTCAGCCATTCCTCGTTGCGCATCACCAGCCACAGCGCGGTGTTGAAGCCGAGCGTCGCGAACGCGAGGTAGATCGTCTGCACGCGCAGCGCCGGGAAGCCCAGGCCGAGGCCGACGACGAAGCAGCCCAGCATCGCCAGCGGCAACCCGATCCAGAAGCTGATGCCGGCCTTGAGCAGGATCGCCACCGTGTAGGCGCCGATGCCGAAGAAGGCGGCGTGGCCCAGGCTCTTCTGGCCGGCGTAGCCGATCGTCAGGTTCAGGCCCATGGTCGCGATGACGAACACGAGCCAGTAGCTGAACAGGTAGATGCCGTAGTTCTTCAGGAACGGGGGCACGAACAGCAGCACGGCGGCAATGACGGCTGCGAGGGTCCAGTGGATGGGCTTCATACCTTGCGCTCCACCTTCTTGCCCAAGAGGCCTTGCGGCTTGAACAGGATCACCACCATGAAGATGATCAAGGCGACCGCGTCCTTGTAGGCCGGCGAGATGTAGGCTGCGGCCAGGTTCTCGCTGACGCCGACGATCACGCCGCCGAGCAGCGCGCCGCGGCTGTTGTTGAAGCCGCCGATGATCGCGGCGAAGAAGGCCTTGGTGCCGAGCGACTCGCCCATGTCGAACTTGGCGAGGTAGGTCGGCGTGACCAGCAGCGCCGCCGCGCAGGCCAGCACCGCGTTGATCGCGAAGGTGTAGAAGATCATGCGCGGCACGTTGATGCCGAGCACGGTGGCGCTCTCGGTGTTCTGCGCCACCGCCTGCATCGCGCGACCGGTGACTGTCTTGTTGAGGTAGGCCTGGGTGCCGAGCACCAGGGCCAGCGCGACCGCCAGCGTGCCGATGTCCGCCAGCGTCACGTTGACGCCGGCGATCGTGAACAGCTGGTCGGCGAACAGCGACGGGAACGGGTGCGCCTCGGCGCTGTAGCCGGCACGGACGCCGTTGCGCGCCGCGATCGACAGGCCGATGGTGGCCACCACGATCGGCATCAGGCCGAACTTGAGCAGCGGGTCGGCGATGCCGCGCTTGAAGGCCCAGCCCAGCACCACCACCGCCACCAGGCAGGTGGCCAGGAAGGCGAACGGCAGCGGCAAGCCCATCGCGCCGAAGGCCAGCATCATGAAGGCCGGCAGCATGACGAACTCGCCCTGGGCGAAGTTGATCGTGCCGCTGGCCTGCCAGAGCAGCGTGAACCCGAGCGCCGCGAGCGCGTAGATCGCGCCCGTGGCCATGCCGGAGATCAGCAGTTGGAGGAAGTCGGTCATGGCCGCGCGCTCAAAGCTGAGCTCGTCTCCTGTGGTTGTGGTTCGGGGCGCGCTGAACGATAGGCAGACGCCCCTGTGGCGACAAGCGGTTTCACCCTGCAGCGCGCGATAATCGCGCGCCCTGCGCGCTCCCCGAGCGTTCCTGGGGTTTCTACCGAGTTCACGTTCGATGTCTGCCCAAGCCCTTACCGAACCCATCGCGCGCCGCGACGTGATCGACGGCCTGGGCAAGGGCTTGCGCGTCATCGAAGCCTTCGACGACGAGCATCCGCAGCTCACCCCGAGCGAGGCCGCGCTGCGCGCTGGCGTCACGCGCACGGCGGCGCGGCGCTACCTGCTGAGCCTGGTGCACTTCGGCTACGCGGCCACCGACGGCAAGCAGTTCTGGCTCGCGCCGCGCGTGCTGCGCCTTGGCCAGAGCTACCTCGAAGCGGCGCGCCTGCCGCGCCTGCTGCAGCCCTTCATCCAGCGCGCCTCGGTGCAGAGCGGTCACACCGTCAATGCCAGCGTGCTCGACGAGCACGAGGTGGTCTACATCGCCCGCAGCACCTCGCCGCGCTGGTTGACGATCGGCTATGCGCCGGGGGTGCGCGTGCCGGCGCATGTGGTAACGCCGGGTGTGGTGGTGCTGGCCACCTTCGGCGACGACGCGCTGGACGCCTGGCTCGCCGCGCACGAGTTCACCTCGTTCACGCCGCAGACCAACACCGACCCGGCGCGCTTCAAGGCCCAGGTGCTGGAGGCGCGCACGCTCGGCTACTGGCACTCCGAGCAGCAGCTCGACGCCGGGCTGCGCGGCATGTCGGTGCCGCTGATCGACCGCCGCGGCCGCTGCCGCGGCGCGGTCGGCATGACGGTGCCGATGCCGGCCTACCGCAGCGGCGAGCACATGGTCGAGACCGTGCTGCCGGTGCTGCGCGACACGGTGCAGGCGCTGCGGCCGCTGATCTAGCCTCGGATTGACGCGCCTCAAGCAGGGCGCCGCGCGTGCGTCCTAGAGTGACTTGGAGTCATTCGAAAGAGGAACGCCGCATGATCAAGAACCTGCTGGTGCCGGTGGACGGCACCGACCTGTCCGAACGCGCCATGACGCAGAGCATCGCGCTGGCGCGCCAGCTCGGCGCGGCCATCGTCGGTTTCGTCGCAGAGCCCGACATGCCGCTGCCGAACATGTCGACCAACCCCTACCGCTACCAGCGCGACGCGGCGGCGCATGCGGTGGTCACCGATACGCACGCCCATGAGCTGCTGGCCACCTTCGGCGAGCGGGCGCAGGCCGCGGGGGTCGCCTTCAGCGGCCGCCACCTGCGCACCGACGGCATCGACATCGCCATCGCCGGCGTGGCCGACGAGCTGGACTCGCCGATGATCGTGATGGTCACGCATGGCCGCGGCGCGTTTGCCGGCCTGCTGTTCGGCTCGCACACCAAGGGCGTGATGGAGCGCACCAAGGTGCCGCTGCTGGTACTGCACTGAACTGCGGCCCGGCGTGCAAGGCCGGGCCGCAGGCACCTCAGCTGTCTGTAGCGTCAGGCGCGTCAGCGCGAGGGTGACACCGTGAGCTGGTTGTCGACGGCGACGACGCCGTCGACCGCACGCGCCAGCGTGGTGGCGCGCTCGCGAGACTTGGCGTCGGGCGCGGTGCCGTTCAGGCGCACGCGGCCGGCTTGCGAGTCGACGTCGATCTTCAGCGCGCTCAGCTCCTTGTCCTTGGCCAGCTCGGCATTGACCGAGGCCGTGATCGTCGCGTCCTTGACCTTGTCGGCGACCTCGGTGCCGGCCTTGTCGGCCGCATTGCGTGCGTCGGCCGTCATCGACTCGGCCTTGCGCTCGACCTGGTTGACGGTGCTGTCGATGCGTTGGCCGATCGTGCGCTCGTCTTCGCGTTCGCCACAGGCGGCCAGTGACAGCGCGATGGCAGCTGCGGCCGCCACGGGCAGCAGGCGGGGGAGATGTCGTGTCATGGTGTGCTCCTTGTCGGTGCGTGGGCCAGGTCAGTGGCGGGGGGCGTCGAGCCAGCGCTCGTCGGAGCGCTTCTCGAAGTCGCGTACCTGGCGCTCGGCGTCGTCCTTGGCGATGCCGTAGCACTCCTGGATCTTGCCGGCCAGCATGTCGCGCTTACCGGCGATGCGGTCGAGGTCGTCGTCGGTGAGCTTGCCCCACTGCTCCTTGACCTTGCCCTTGAGCTGCTTCCAGTTGCCTTCGATGCGGTTCCAGTTCATGCGAACTCCCTGCGCGCGAACGCGCCGTTGAGGTGAAGGGCCGGCGCCAGCCGCCTGCCCATGCAACCCACTCTAGGAGCGCGGCGACGCGCCGGATGTCGGCCCCGGCCGGGCGGCGGCGTAGGACAAGCGGAGCGGCCGGCAAGCGCCTGTGTCAATGCGTTTTGAACCGTTGCGCGCCGCGCCGCAACCCAGGGGCATGGCGATCCGATGTGGACCGCCGCCACCGCAGGAGAGCACCATGGGCACCACCCGCATCGAGCAGGCCATCGACGAGTTCGACCCGCTGGGCGACGACGACAGCTGCTGCGACGACATCCGCCTGGCCTGGCTGGCCGACGAGCAGGGCTGCGACGGCGGCGACGGCCGCGACTTCGACTCGCTCTGGACCGACCGCTGAGCCTCGCGGCGCGGAGCGCGACCGTGGGCCGCCGCCTCGTTGCCTGGCTGTCGGCCGCGGCCTGCCTCGCCGGTACGGGTGTAGGCGCCCAGGCGGGGCAGGACGACGGGCCCGGTGGAGCCGACGCCGCGCCGGCCTGGCACGGCCCGGCCCTTCAGCGGTCGCGAGCCGGCTTCGAGCGCTCGCTCGAGGACGAGCCTTCGCCCCTGAAGCGGCTGGCGCGCGGCACGCTGTGGCGCGCGCAGCTCGACGAGGACACCAGCCTGTCGCTGCGCCTGCGCGGCGGCAAGCTCGGGCTGGTGCTGGCCGTGCGCTTCAACAGCGGCGGCGGCTGAAGCGCCCGCTCAGCCCTTCGCGGCCTTCACCGCCGACACCGCGGCGCGCAGCGCCAGCAGGTAGCTGTCGACCCCGAAGCCGCAGATCTGCCCCTTGACGATCTCGGCGAACACCGAGACATGGCGGAACGGCTCGCGCGCGTGGATGTTGCTCATGTGCAGCTCAACCACCGGGCAGGTCAGGATCGCCAGCGCGTCGCGGATGCCGTAGCTGTAGTGGGTCCAGGCGCCGGCGTTGATCAGCACCGCGTCCTTGCCCTCGGCGTAGGCCTTGTGGATGCGGCCGCACATGTCGCCTTCGCTGTCGGTCTGGAAGCTCTCGACCTCGGCGCCGAGCTCCTGGCCGAGCGAGCGCAGTTGGTCGTCGATCTGCGCCAGCGTGATGGTCCCGTACTGCTTGGGGTCGCGCTTGCCGAACATGCTGTGGTTGATGCCGTGCAGCATCAGGATCTTGAGTGCCATGGCCTTGTCCTCGTCAATGGATCGTATTCTCGCCGTCCCCTGGTCGGCGGGCACAACAGCGCACGCTGAGTGAGCAGCGTCAACGCAGCGGCACCGTGAGCTCGTCGATCAGCCAGCGTGTCTCAGGGCGCACGCCGCGCCACCAGACCCAGGCTTGCGCCGCCTGCTCGACCAGCATGCCCACGCCGTCGGCCAGGCGCGGCACGCCGGCTTCGTGTGCGGCGCGCAGGAAGGGTGTGAGGCCCTTGCCATAACTCAACTCGTAGGCCAGCGCCGCGCCGCGCAGCGCGGCGGGGCCGACGGGGGGTGGTTCGTCGCGCAGCGTGGTGCTGGTGGCGTTGGCCACCAGGTCGAAGCGCTCACCAGCCAGATCGTCGAGGCCGCAGCCGGTGACGCGACCTTGTCCGGCGAACTGCTGCGCCAGATCGTGCGCCTTGGCCGCCGTGCGGTTCGCCACCACCAGCGCCGCGGGCGCGCAGGCGAGGAAGGGCGCGAGCACGCCGCGCACCGTGCCACCGGCACCCAGCACCAGCACGCGCTTGCCGCGCAGTGCGAAGCCGAGGTTGCGCTCGATGTCGATCACCAGCCCGACACCGTCGAACATCTCGGCCAGGATGCGGCCATCGGGCTCGAACTTCAGGCAGTTGGAGGCGCCAGCCTGCTCGGCGCGCGGCAGCCGTTCGGTGGCCAACGCGTAGGCGTCGAGCTTGAAGGGTGTGGTGATGTTGCAACCCTTGGCGCCCCCATCGCGGAAGGCCAACGCGGCGGCTGCGAAACCGTCCGGCCCGGTTTCCACCAGCCCGTACTCCACATCGTGACCGAGCGCCTTCGCGAAGCCGTTGTGGATCTGCGGCGACTTGCTGTGGCCGATGGGGTGGCCGAAGAGGGCGTAGCGGTCGGTCATGTCGGAAATGCAACGATGGCCTGGCATGGCGCCGGGCGGCCCCACGATTGTGCGTCTGCGCCGCCGCCGGCCCGACTCGGATAAATTCGGCCCATGCCACCGACCACCAGCCGCGCGCTGTTCGACCTGACCGGGCGCACCGCGCTCGTCACCGGCTCCACCCGTGGTATCGGCTATGCGCTGGCACTCGGGTTGGGGCAGGCGGGGGCGGAGGTGGTGGTCAACAGCCGCCAGCCGGCGGCGGTGGACGCGGCAGTCGCGCAGCTGCGCGACGCCGACATCGCGGCGCGCGGCGCCGCCTTCGACGTCGCCGACGAAGCCTCGGTGGTGCGCGCCTTCGAGGCGCTCGACCGCGACGGTGTGTCGGTGGACATCCTGGTCAACAACGCCGGCATCCAGCACCGCAAGCCGATGCTCGAACTGGAGCTCGCCGACTGGCAGCGCGTGATCGACACCAACCTCACCGCCGCCTTCCTGGTGGGCCGCGAGGCGGCGCGCCGCATGGTGGCACGCGGACGCGGCGGCAAGATCATCAACATCGGGTCGCTGACCAGCGAGGCCGCGCGCGCCACGGTGGCGCCCTACACGGTGGCCAAGGCCGGCATCAAGCTGCTGTCGAAGTCGATGGCCGCCGAGTGGGCCAAGCACGACATCCAGGCCAACTCGATCGGGCCCGGCTACATCGTCACCGACATGAACGAGGCCCTGGTCAAGAACCCCGAGTTCGACGCCTGGGTCAAGGCCAGCAACCCGGCGCAGCGCTGGGGTCGGCCTGACGAGCTGGTGGGCACGGCGGTGTACCTCGCGTCGGCGGCGTCCAACTACGTCAACGGGCAGATCATCTACGTCGACGGCGGCTGGCTCTCGGTTCTATGAGCACGCCCGCAGCGGGCCATTCGATCGTCTTCATGGGCGTGTCGGGCTGCGGCAAGTCGAGCCTTGCCGCGGCCGTCAGTACCGAGTTGGGACTGCCACTGATCGAGGGCGACGACTACCACTCGGCCGACAGCCGCGACAAGATGCAGCGCGGCATCGCATTGACCGACGATGACCGCAGCCAGTGGCTGGACGAGCTGGCCGGCATCCTCGCGGCCCACCGCACGGGCATCGTGCTGACGTGCTCGGCCCTGAAGCGCGCTTACCGCCAACGCTTGCGCGCCGACGCGCCCGGCCTTCGCTTCGTGTTCATGGACCTGAGCCAGGACGAGGCGCAACGGCGCGTCGAGGCGCGCGCGGCGGATCACTTCTTTCCGCCCGGCCTCGTCGCGAGCCAGTTCGCGACGTTGGAGTCGCCGGTCGGCGAGCCGGCTGTCCTGCGCGTGGACGCCACGGCGCCGCTGGACGAACTGCATGCCGCGGTGACGCGGTGGCTCACCGCCACCGGGTCGTCGTCCTGACGGACCGCGTGCGCGCGTCTCAACCCGGGACGCCCATGCAAGGTCGGGCCCCGCGGGTACGATCCCGAACGACCATGCACGACGAGCCATTGATCGGTCCCGGCACGAAGGGCTTCCCGCAGGACTGGCCCGCGCTGCATTCCAGCGAGATCGCTGCCCAGGGCTGGCATGCCCTGGCCGATGACCTGCCGCTGCCGCTGGCGCTGCTCAAGCGCAGTGCGCTCGAGCACAACCTCGCCTGGATGCAGCGTTTCGTACGCGAGCGGGGTGTCGATCTGGCGCCGCACGGCAAGACGACGATGTCGCCGCAGTTGTTCCGGCGCCAGATCGATGCCGGGGCCTGGGGGCTGACGGTGGCCACCGTGGCGCAGCTCGCGGTGGCCGCCGCGGCAGGCGTGCGCCGCGTGCTGATCGCCAACCAGGTGCTGGCGGGGGTCGACCTGGCCGGCATCCGTGCGCTGCAGGCCGCGCACGCAGGGCTGCGCGTGGTCTTCCTGGTCGACTCGGCCGCGCAGCAGGCACAGATCGAGGCATGGTGCGCATCACACCCGGGCGAGCCGTTCGAGGTGCTGCTCGAGGTCGGCGTGATGGGTGGGCGCACCGGCTGTCGCGACCACGAGCAGGCGCTGGCGCTGGCGCGCGCGCTGCACGCGAGCACCTGCCTGCGGCTCGTCGGCGTCGAGTGCTACGAGGGCCTGGGCGCCACCGGGCGCAGCGAGGCCGACGTGCCGTACGCGGCGGCGCTGATGGACCGCGTCGAAGCCGTCGCGCGGCAGGTCGACCGCGAGGGCCTGTTCGACGGCGACGAGGTGATCCTGTCGGCCGGCGGCTCGGCAATCTTCGACCTCGTTGCCGGCCGGCTGAGGCCAGCGCTGTCGCGCCCGGTGCGCGCGCTGCTGCGCTCGGGCTGCTACCTCACGCACGACCACGGGCACTACGGGCGCATGCTCGCCGCTGTGGCCCAGCGCTGCGGCTGCGCCGACACCCCGCGCCCGGCGCTCGAGGTCTGGACGCGCGTGCAGTCCTGCCCCGAGCCGGGCCTGGCGCTGCTGGGCGCGGGCCGCCGCGACCTGTCGTTCGACATCGAGATGCCCATCCCCTTCGCGCGCGCACCGCTGGGCGCGCGGGCGCCACAAGGCGTGCCGCCGGGCTGGAAGGTCACGGCCCTGAACGACCAGCACGCCTACCTGCACTGGGACCCGAGTGATGCCGCGCGCGCGCCGGTGGTCGGCGAACGCGTGGGCCTGGGCATCTCGCACCCCTGCACCACCTTCGACAAGTGGACGTGGATGCCGGTGGTCGACGACGACTACCGCGTCGTCGACGCGATCACCACCTGCTTCTAGCGCTCCAGGCGCCAGATCTGCCCGGCCTGCTGGTCGGTCAGTACATACAGCCAGCCGTCGGGACCCTGGCGCACGTCGCGGATGCGGGCCGCGTGGTCGGTGAGCAGCGCGTGCTCCTTGACCACCTTGCGGCCGTCGAGCTCCAGGCGCACCAGCTTCTGGCCGCGCAGCGCGCCGACAAAGAGCTGGCCCTTCCAGTCGCCATAACGGTCGCTGGTCAGGAAGGCCATGCCCGAGGGGGCGATCGACACCGGCACCCAGTGGTGCAGCGGCGGCGTGACGTCCGAGCGCTCGGTGCCCTCGCCGATCTTCGTGCCGATGCCGTAATTGCGCCCGTAGGTGATCACCGGCCAGCCGTAGTTGGCGCCCGCGGCCTCGACGTTCACCTCGTCGCCGCCCTGGGGGCCGTGTTCGTGCGTCCAGAGTTCGCCGCTGAGCGGGTGCAGCGCGGCACCTTGCAGGTTGCGGTGGCCGTAGCTGAAGATCTCGGGCCGCGCGCCGGCGCGCTGCACGAAGGGGTTGTCGGCCGGCACGCGGCCGTCGGCCTCGATGCGCACCACCTTGCCGATGTGGTTGTCCAGGGTCTGCGCGTCGTCCTTGCGGTGGAAGCGGTCGCCCAGGGTCACGAACAGGCGCCCGTCGCGCGCGAAGACCAGGCGCGAGCCGAAGTGGTTGCTGCCGCTGACCTTGGGCTGCTGGCGGAAGATGACCTGCACGTCCAGGAGGCGTTCGCCTTCGAGCCGGGCCCGTGCCACGGCCGTGCCCGCACCACCGTCACCGGGCTCGGAGAAGCTCCAGTAGACGAGTCGGTTGTCGGCGAACTGCGGGTGCAGCACCACGTCGAGCAAGCCACCCTGGCCGCTGGCCGCCACCGGCGGCAGGCCGGCCAGCGGCGCGCCCAGTCGCCGTCGCGCTCGACGATGCGCAGGCGCCCGGGCCGCTCGGTGACGAGCATGCGCCCGTCGGGCAGGAAGGCCAGGCTCCAGGGGTGCTCGAGGTTGCGCGCCACGACCACCGGCTTCAGGTCGGCAGCCACTGCCGAAGTGGTCATGCCTGAAGCCACGAGCAGCAGGGCGCAAGCGAGGGATCGAAGCTTCATGGCCCGCATGGTGCCGCAGGGCCCAAGACCCTGTGGTGCACTCAGCGCGACACGCGCACGATGCGGCCGCTGTCGGTCAGCAGGTACAGCCAGCCGTCGGGGCCCTGCACGACGTGGCGGATGCGCTGGCTCAGCGCGGCGACCACGGCGACTTCCTCGCGCGACGTCACGTTGTGGTTGGCGTCGACCACCAGGCGCCACAGCGTCTGGCCGGCCAGCGCGCCGACGAAGAGGTTGCCCTGCCACTCGGGGAAGCCGGCCCCGGTATAGAACGTCATGCCGCTGGGGGCGTCGGACAGCGGCACCCACCAACTCTCAGGTTCCTCGTAGGTCGGCGCATGCGTGCCGCCACCGACCGCGCAACTCGTGCTGACCGGCGAGCCATAGGGACAACCGTAGCTGCGCAGCGGCCAGCCGTAGTTGCGGCCTGCCAGCACGCGGTTGATCTCGTCGCCGCCCTGAGGGCCATGTTCGCTGACCCACACATCGCTGGTGCCGGGACGCACGGCGGCACCCTGTGGGTTGCGGTGGCCGAGGCTCCAGAGGCCCGGCAACGCGCCCGCGGGGAATGTGGGATTGCCGGCTGGGATCGTGCCGTCGCGGTTCAATCGTACGACCTTGCCAGTGGTTCGCGCGACGTTCTGTGCCCACTGCGTGCCGGGGCTTGACGGATCGTCCTGCGCACGTTCGCCGGCTGTCACGTAGAGCGTGTTGTCTGGGCGAAAGGCAATGCGCGAGCCGTAGTGCGCGTCGCCGCCGAGCTTGGGAAACTGCTGCCAGATCACATCGGCGCCGGCACTGCCGTTGCTGCGTCGCAGAGCGTTGCCGACCAGCCGTCCGCGCGCGAGCGCGGTGCCCGAGCCGCCGCTGCCGTTCTCCGCAAACGTGAAGTACACCCACGGGTCGGTCGCGAAGTCCGGATCCAGCTGCACATCCAGCAGACCACCCTGGCCGGTGTTGTTCACGGCGGGCACGCCGGTGACCGTGGCGTCGATCGCCGAGCCATCGGCACGCACGATGACCATCGAGCCGGCCTTCTGCGTGACGAGCATGCGGCCGTCGGGCAGGAAGGCCATGCCCCAGGGGCTCGCCAGCGACACGCCGAGTTGCATGGCCACCGGTGGGCCGCCCGACGGCGGCGGCGGGGGAGGTGGGGGAGGTGGGGGAGGTGGGGGTCCGGAGGACGGAGGGGCACCGGCGTCGCCGCCACCGCCGCCGCAGGCGGTCAACCCGGTGGCGGCCAATGCAAATTGGGCACTCAACCAGAGGAAGGTTTTTCGGCGGTCGGTCTGCATGCCCGTAGCCTACGGCGCTTTGGCGGCGCCGCGTGCAACCACATGCAAACCAGGGACTACAGGTTGCCCGCGAACAGCCGCCGCACGAACAGGTCCTTGAAGCTGTGCGCGTCGGCCAGGCCCAGGCGCTCCAGGTACGCGTGCGGCGCCTCCTTGCCCTCCCACAGGCTCCTGACCGCCATCTGCACCAGTTCGAGCGGGTGCTCGCTGGCGTGCTTCAACTTCTTCAGCGCACGCACGATGTGCAGTTCGTCGTCGGTGAGGTCGGTACCGAACGGGAAGTCGGGCAACAACCCGGCCTCGGCCCAGGGGTGCAGCTTGTCGTGCAGGGCCTGCGGCAGGTTGTGGCGGTAGCGTTCGGGCACTTCGTAGCCGGCCGGCAGCTTGCCCTGTGCCTTGGCCTGGTGCACCAACTCGTCCTGGAAGCGTGAATCGGCCACCGCGATCAGGCGCTGCACCACCTCGACGTCGGGCTGGCCGCGCAGGTCGGCCACGCCGTACTCGGTGACGACGATGTCGCGCAGGTGGCGCGGGATGGTGACGTGGCCGTAGTTCCAGACGATCGACGAACGTGGCCCGTCGCGGTGCTCGTGCGTGGCGCGCAGCATCATCACCAGGCGCGCGTCGGGCAGCGCATGCGCCATGGCGACGAAGTTGTATTGGCCGCCGACGCCGCTGACCACCTGGCCGCTGTCGAGCGCGTCGCTGACCGCGGCGCCGAGCGCGGTGACCATCATCGTGGTGTTCATGAAGCGCGCCTTGACCCGCTGCGCGCGTTTCAGGTCACCGTCGCCCGCGCTCGTGCTGTAGAGCTGGTTGATGAAGTCGATGCGCGTCATGTCGATCTTGGCCAGCTCCTGCGGCGGCATCGTGCGCAGGCGTTCGTAGAAGTCCTGCGGTCCGAGGAAGAAGCCGCCGGTCATGAACACGCCGCCGAGCAGGCGCGTGCCGAGCATCTGCGACGCCGCGGTGGCGAAGGCCTCCTCGTCGCGCAAGTCGGCGCTGCACTTCATCGGACCCATCGAGAGCAGCCCGCCGGCCAGCCGCACCTCGGGGCGCAGCACGCCGTAGCGTTGCAGGAAGGCAAGGTCCTCGCCCGTGAGGGGCGAGCGCACGCGGCCGGCGTCGAGCAGCGCACGCAGCGTGTCGGGCGTGACGGTCTCGTCGGCTATGCGGCCGTGGTTGATCAGCTGCTGCAGCACCGCGTCGCCGAACACCTCGCGCCGGATGATCCCGGCCTCGATCAGGCGCAGGAAGCCGTTGACGAACATCTCCGAGCAACCGTACAGGCCGCGGTCGAAGCGGCTGGTCAGGCGGCCGTCGAGGCCGTCCGGGCACAGCGATTCGAGGATGCGCCGGAACTCGGCGCCATGGCGGTCGCGCACGATCAGCGCTTGCGCGATCGCGTCGCCGAGCGAGCCGATGCCGATCTGCAGCGTGCCGCCGTCCTCGACCAGGCTAGCCGCGTGCAGGCCGATCGCATAGTCGGCCGGTGTCACCTTGTTGTTGGGCGCCCCGAACAGCGTGTGCGTGGCCGCCGGGTCGGTGACCACCACGTCGAACATCGACGGCGCGACCTCGGCGCCGTTGGGCATGAAGGGCATCTTGCGGTTGATCACGCCGACCTTGAGCAGCGGCTTGCCGAGCTCGGCGTAACGTTCGATCACCTCGAAGGTGACGTCCGGGTTGCTCGACAGGCTCAGGCGCAGCTCGTCGCCCTCGCCGCGTGCCGCCACCGCCTGCGCGATCACGTTCATGCCCTGCACGCCCATGTCGCGCGCGACGAAGGTGTAGTTGGTGGAGATGTAGCCCTGCTGCGCGACGGCGTTGCCGAGGTAGTCGCCCGTCTTCATGAAGAACTCGCGCACCTCGATGTTCGAAGGCAGGGCGTTGGCGCGCAGGTCCTTCACGTATTCGAGGTCGGGGTAGTCGGCGAACAGGCGCTCGACCAGCGGCTCCAGGAAGTGCTGCTCCAGCTCGCTGTGTCCGGCCGGTTTGGCCAGCGACAGCGCCGTGATGATGCGGAGCTTCCGCGCCGGGTTGGCCTTGATGCGGCGGTACAGCGCGTTGGCGAAGGGGTTGGGCTTGCCGATGCCCAGCGGCAGGCCGAGCACGATGTCGCCCGGGATCGTGTCAAGCACATGGTCGACCGCGGCGTCGATGCGGTCGATGAGCAGGGGCGCGGGCATGTCGGTCCTCGGTCGGTGATCGGGTCGACCGACTGTGGCCTGCCGCCGCGCGTCAGGGCTTGAGCGCGCTCAAGCGCGCGCGATGGCGCGCGCCCGTCAGGCGGGGACCGGGCGGCGCGGCGGGTGGGTCGCCGCTCGCGGCGTGCCGGTGTCGGCGCGCGCGATGGTGGCGAACAGGTCCTTCGGGTCCGCCAGGCGCGGCACGAGCTGGATCGTGTCGCCGATGCCGAGCTCGCGCGCGGCGTCGAACAGGAAGTGCAGCGCGGAGTAGTCCTCGAGCGCGAAGCCGACCGAGTCGAACACGGTCACCTCGTCGGCGTGGTTGCGGCCGCCCACCTGTCCCGCGAGCACGCGCCACAGCTCGGTGACCGCGAAGTCGGCCGGCATCTGCTGCAGGTCGCCCTCGATGCGCGTCTGCGGTTCGTACTCGACGAACACCGACGCGCCGCGCAGCACGTCGGCGTGCAGCTCGGTCTTGCCGGGGCAGTCGCCGCCGACGGCGTTCAGGTGCATGCCGGGCTCGATCATCCCGGGCGTGACGATGGTTGCCAGCGTCTTGTCGGCGGTGATCGTGGTCACGATGTCAGCGCCGCGCACCGCGTCGGCCGCGCTCTCGCAGACCCGCAGTTCGAGGCCCGGGCCGCCGGCGTTCATGAGGTTGCGCACCAGCTTGGCGGTGGCCAGCGGGTCGGTGTCGTACAGGCGCAGCGTGCGGATGCCCAGCAGGTCGCGGAAGGCGAGCGCCTGGAACTCGCTCTGCGCGCCGTTGCCGATGAGGGCCATCACCCGGCTGTCGGGCCGCGCCAGCGCCCGAGCGGCCACGGCCGACATCGCGGCAGTGCGGATCGCGGTGGCGAGCGTGAACTCGGCCAGCAGGCGCGGCGCGCCGGTGTCCACGTCGGCCAGCACGCCGAAGGCCATCACGGTGGAGGCGCCGCGCTGCGTGTTCTTCGGGTGGCCGTTGACGTACTTGAAGGCGTAGCGCGCGGCGTCGGCCACCGGCATCAGCTCGATCACGCCGTGCTCGGAGTGGCTGGCCACGCGGGCGGTCTTGTCGAAGTCGTTCCAGCGTCGGAAGTCGGCCTCGATACGCTCGGCCACGCCGGCGATGCACTCTGGCAGGCCCTTGCGCGCGACGATGCGGGCGACGTCGGGGGCGCCGAGGTACAGGGTGTCGGTGTCGAAGGTGGGCTGGGGATTGCGGTGCATGGCTGCCAGTGTGGCCAGGGCCTGCGACAAGCAGAAGCGTCAGAATTGTCCCGAAACATCCATGTCGTTGGACAAAACGTCAGTCTAAAATGCTGAAATGGCAAAATCGGACTCGATCGACAGCACCGACCAGCGCCTGATCGCGCTGCTGCGCCACGACGCGCGGCTGTCGGTCGCGGCGCTGGCGGCCAAGCTCGGCGTGTCGCGCGGCACGGTCAACAACCGCATCGCCAAGCTCGAGGCCGCAGGCGTCATCGTCGGCTACACGGTGCAGCTGCGCCCCGATGCGCGGCCGAACGAGATCCGCGCCTGGATGGGCATCCTGGTCGAAGGCAACCAGACGCGCGAGGTGATCGCCAACCTGCTCGGCGAGCCGGGTGTGGCCGAGCTGCACGACACCAACGGCCGCTGGGACCTGCTGGCCGAACTGCGCGCGACGACGATGGCCGAGCTGTCGCAGGTGCTGGAGCGCATCCGTTTGCTCAAGGGCATCCGGGGCACCGAGACCAGCATTCACCTGGCGACGTATCGCTAGCTTGTCGCGCGTCGTGTCGCGGCAGGCGGTACCCAGCAGGGGCTCCCCCTGGAGCGGTTGACCCTGCGGGTCAACTTCGCTGCGGTGCTCGCGCTTGGGGTCGCGCCGAACAACTCGCGGCGCTCACTTCGTTCGCTCTGCTCAGACACGTTCGGCGGGTCAGTTCACGAAGCGCGCGGGTACGCGCGCCGACCCCAAGCCCTGCGCTCCTCGCCGCTCCACAGGTCGCCC
>JALHQP010000011.1 GCA_022841885.1 Aquincola sp.
CACTCAAGCGCGCGCTCGCCCAGGGTGCGCCGGTCAATGGCCGCGACGGCCACGGCCGCACCCCGCTGCACGTGGCCACCTTCGCGCGCCAGCGCGAGGCGATCCGCGCGTTGGCCGCCGCCGGGGCCGACCTCGGGCTGCTCGAGAACGACCGCTACGACGCGGTGACGATCGCGTCGGTGGCCGACGACGAGGACACGCTGCGCGTGCTGCTCGCGCTCGGCGCGAGCGCCAAGCTGGTCACCAGCCGCTACGACGGCACCGCGCTGATCGCCGCGGCGCACCTCGGCCACGACGGCGTGGTGCGCCAGCTCATCGCCGCCGGCGCGCCGCTCGACCACGTCAACAACCTGCACTGGACCGCGGTGATCGAGGCCATCGTGCTCGGCGACGGCGGCGCCCGGCATCAGGCGACGCTGAAGGCGCTGATCGATGCCAAAGCCAACCTGCAGCTGGCCGACCGCAGCGGCCGCACACCGCTGACGCTGGCGCGCGAGCGCGGCCATGCGGCGATGGAGCAGATGCTGCGTCAGGCCGGCGCGCGCTGAAGGGCGGCGCCTGCGCGCGTCTTCCACATCGAGTACGCCACGCCGCCGGCGATCAGGCCGAAGGTCACCGTCAGCGAGATCCAGGCCGGCGTCTTGCCGACCAGGCCGACAAGGAAGATCTTGCCGCCGATGAACACCAGCACCATCGCCAGCGCGTACTTCAGGTAGTGGAAGCGGTGGATCATCGCCGCCAGCGCGAAGTACAGCGCGCGCAGGCCGAGGATGGCGAAGATGTTGCTCGTGTAGACGATGAAGGGGTCGGTGGTGATCGCGAAGATCGCCGGCACCGAGTCGACCGCGAACACCAGGTCCACCGCCTCGATCAGCACCAGCGCCAGCAGCAGCGGCGTCGCGAAGCGCACCGCCTTGCCCGTCGCCGGGTCGGGTTCGGTGACGACGAAGGCCTTGCCGCGCAGGCCGTCGGTGATGCGCAGGTGGCGGCGCAGGAACTTCAGCAGCGGGTTGTTCGCGATGTCGGGCTCGTGGTCGACCATCCACCACATCTTGATGCCGGTCAGCACGAGGAAGGCGCCGAACACGTAGAGGATCCAGCTGAACTCGGTCACCAGCGCGGCGCCGAGACCGATCATGATCGCGCGCAGCACGATCACGCCCAGGATGCCCCAGAACAGCACGCGGTGCTGGTACTGGCGCGGGATCGCGAAGAAGCCGAAGATCAGCGCGATGACGAACACGTTGTCCATCGACAGCGACTTCTCGATCATGAAGCCGGTGAAGTACTCCATGCCGCTGTGCGCACCGAGGAACCACCAGACCCAGGCGCCGAACACGACCGCCACGCTGATGTAGCCGGCCGACAGCAGCAAGCTCTCGCGCACGCCGATCTCGCGCTCGTCCTTGTGCAGCACGCCGAGGTCGAAGGCCAGCAGCGCCACCACGATGGCGATGAAGAGCAGCCAGGCCCAGGCCGGCTGGCCGAGGAAGTCGGAGACGAGAAACGCAGGCAGGTCCATGGGCGAAGCCGGTTCGTGAAGGTGGCGCATGGTGGCGTCGCGCGCCTTCCTGAAAAACAAGCTTTCACCTGATAATGACTTCGGTTTTTTCGAAGTGTCCCGGAGCCCGATGTCGACCCTGAACTACCGCCACCTGCACTACTTCTGGGTCGTCGCCCAGGAAGGCGGCTTCGCGCGCGCGGCAACGCGGCTGGACATGGCGGTGCAGACGGTCAGCGCCCAGGTGCGCGAGCTCGAGCGCGCGCTCGGCCACCAGCTGCTGCGCCCGGCCGGGCGCGGTGTGGCGCTGACCGAGGCCGGACAGGCCGCCTTTGCGCGCGCCGAGCAGGTGTTCCAGATCGGCCAGACGATCCCCGACGCGGTGCGCGAGGCGGCCAGCAGCCCGGTGCAGCGGCTGGCGGTGGGCCTGTCGGACGGCCTGTCCAAGCTGGCCGCCCACGCGCTGCTGGGCCCGGTGCTCGACGCGCCGGGCCTGCGCCTGGTCTGCCACGAGGGCGAGTTCGACCAGCTGCTCGCCGAGCTCGCATCGCACCACCTCGACCTGGTGCTGGCCGGCCAGCCGGCGCCGCCGAACCCGAACCTGCGCCTGGTCAGCGAGCGCCTGGTCGCCGCACCGGTGGACTGGTTCGGGCCCGCCTCGCTGGTGCGCAAGGCCGAGGTGGACCACTTCCCGCACTCGATCGCTCGGTTGCCGGTGCTGCTACCGACCCGGCATGCCGTGCTGCGCCACACGCTGGAGCTGTGGTTCGACACGCTCGACCTGCAGCCGACGGTGGTCGGCGAGTTCGAGGACAGCGCCCTGCTCGCGGTGTTCGCGGCGCGCGGGCTGGGCGTGTTCCCGGTCAGCCGCCTGGGCGCCGACGACGTGGGGCTGATGCGCGGGCTGCGCCTGCTCGGGCGCAGCGCCGACGTGAAGGAGGAGATCCACGCCATCCGCTCGCGGCGCGGCCTGCACCACCCGCTGGTGCGGCGCATCCTGTCGTCTGCCGGCTGACCGGCGGTATCAGGGCCGTGCGCTGCCGGCCCACTCGCGCAGGTGCGAGACGCGGCAGTCGAGTGCACGCGCCATGCCCTGCGCGCCGGCGCGCATCACGGCGAAGTGGTTCCACTCGAACAGCGGCCGCAGCAACCATGCGAGCGCGCGCATCCAGCGCCGCTGCAGCACCACCTCCCAGCGGTAGGTCACGTCGACCGCCGCGTCGCCGTCCACCGGCTCGAGCACCCAGGTGCCCACGCCCTGCAGGTCGCCCTGCGCCCGGCCTTCGAGTCGGCGCGGCGCCTCGGCGGGCGGTGGTCACGCGCAGCTGCAGGCCATAGGGCAAGGCGCTGCCCCACACCAGCGCGGTCACGTCGCCAAGTGGCGTGGCCGGCGTGGTCGACACGCGGCGCGTGCGCCGCACGTAGCGCCACCACGACGGCCAAGCCTCGACCTCGCTCAGCAGTCGCCACACCGCGGCGGCCGAGGTGTGCAGACGCCAGCGGCTGATGAGCACGAAACACGACGGCATCGTGGCATCGCTTCAGCGTGCGCGCGGCGGCACCAGCACCGGATCGATGGCGCCGTGGAAGAAGAAGCTGCCGCCGACATCGCTGGTCTCGCCGAAGTGGCCGCCGCCGGCCGGCGCCAGCTGGTAGTCGCCGGGGCGCAGCAGGATGTCGCCGAGAAACATCTCGCCCTCGAGCATCAGGCAGTCCTCGTGCACGGCGTGGCGGTGGTCGGGCACGCCGGCGCCGGCGGCGAAGCGCACCAGCATCGACGTGATCTCGGCATTGCCCCACAACGGCAGCACCTCGACGCCGGGAAAGGTCGGCAGCCAGCGCCGCTCGCCCGGCTGCACGCAGCGCAGTGGCGGGCGCGGCAGGCGCCACCACGAGGCTTCGGGCTCGGGCAGCATGGCCGGGTCGACGAGGACCTGGCGCAGATAGACGAGCGCCGGCGCATCGCCCGCGCGCAGCGTGCCGGCGTCGGCGGCACTGCGCAGCACATGGCTGTGCGGCGCGAGCGCCAGCTCGGCCTCGGCACCCGCCGCGCAGGCCAGCAGCGGGCCCTGCACCAGCAGCAACTCCTGCGCCCAGGTGCCGGCCGCCCAGGGCACGGTTGCACGGGGTGCGAGCTCGATTAGTTGCACCCGCACCTCGGCGCCGGACCACAGGGTGGCCTCGCGCACGCCGGCGCCGGCCTCGGCCCAGCGCCGGTCCTCGCGCCGCAGCGTGTGATGCTCGCGGTGCGCCTGCACGCTCTGGCGTGCGCGCGCGGCCAGACGCGCGCCGAGGGCGTCGAGGCGCTCGAGGGCCTTCGCCTGCGTCATGCGCGCCCCCCCGTCAGCGCTGGCGGTGCCTCGGCGCCTTCGATCGTCGCCTTCATCGCGGCCAGCGCGCGCCGGATGTGCGACTTCACGGTGCCCAGCGGCAGGCCGGTCTGCTCGGCGATCTCGGCCTGCGAGCAGCCGCGCAGAAAGGCCAGCGACACGAGCTGGCGCCGCAGCGGGTCGAGCGCGGCCAGCGCCTGCTCGAGCTGGCCGGCGCTGCGCACGCCGGCCAGGAGCTGCATCGGGTCGTCGGGGTCGCGGCCGTCGCCGAAAGCCGGCAGCGCCTCGTCGTCGTCGAGTTCGGCCGCGCCGCGCAGCGGGTTCGACGACTGGGCGCGCAGCGCATCGAGCGCGCGCGAGCGCGCGATGCGGCGCACCCACGCGACCACCGTGCCGCGCTCGGCGTCGTAGCGCGGCGCCTGGCGCCAGACCTGCCAGAACACGTCCTCGACCACCTCCTCGGCGCTGCCGATCTCACGCACCAGGCGCAGCACCTGCGCGAAGATGCTGCCGCACAGGCTGCGGTACAGCGCGGCGAAAGCGGCCTCGTCCTGGTAGACGACGCGTCGCACCAGCCGCACGAGCGCTGCGTCGTCGAGCGCGGGCCGGCAGGCGGGCGAGGCCGTCTCGACAGCCTCGCCGTGCTCGGGCTCCGCGTCCGGGGCGATACCGTCCAAGGGACTCGCCAGCTCGTGTGGTTCCATTGCATCGATGATTGCCGCGCTGCAGGCCATGGTCAATCCGCCTCCTGTGCAATGACGATGTCGAGGTCCACGTCACCGTGGACATAGAGCAGCCCGCCGCGTTCGCTCGCCACGTCGTGGTGGATCGCGCCGGCCGGCGCTAGCTGGAAGTCACCGGGCAGCAACAACTGATCCTCGCTGTGTATCTCGCCCTCCAGCAACAGGCAGGTCTCGTCATGACAATGGCGGTGCGACGCGACCACGGCGCCGGCCCCGAAGCGCACGAGGAAAGGTGCAACACCCCCGCGCGGCGGCGCCAGCAGGCGGCGGGCGAGCCCTGGTGCGAGCGTCTGCCAGCATGACGGCGCCGGCGCGGCAACGCCGTCCGTGCGGCACGGCGCGGCGCGCTCGTGCACCATCACGCGCGCGCCCGTGCCACTGGCCAACGTGAGCGTGGCGGGGGCCGCAGCTGCCTCGCAGTAGTCGAGTGCGGCCATCGGTCTGCCGTCGACCTGCGCCTCGCCGCGGCACAGCAGCAGCGCAAACGGGCTGCCCTCGTGCAAGGGCAGGTCCAGACGTGCGCTTGGCGGCAAGTCGATCCAGCGCAGGCGGTCGCCAGCGCGGGCCTCATGGGCCAACCGGACCAGCCCCCCGCCGCAACGGACGACTGGCATGTCGGCCAGACGCCGTGTTTGGTGGCCACGCGAGCGCGTGGCGCTGCGCGCCAGGCGCGGAGCCAGGCGCGACCACACGCGCTCCAGCGGATCGAGCGAGAGGTCGGGGCCGATAGGGATCGACGGCATCACGTGAACCCTTCCGCCGACGGCCGCCTACCGGATGCATCCCCCCTGGCGACGCAGGGACATGCGCTGCCTCCCGCGCCGTGGAAGCCTCCCGCGCCGTGGAACCCTGCGCCCGACCCGCCCAGGGTCCCGGGTGGACAATCGCCCGTCCCACGAACCCGACGCCTGACCGACCATGACCACACCCACCTACCCCTCGACCCAACTCCTGATCGACGGCCAATGGTGCGACGCCGCCGATGGCCGCACGCTCGCCGTGATGAACCCGTCCACCGGCACCGAAGTCGGCCGCGTGGCGCACGCCGGCATCGCCGACCTGGACCGTGCGCTAGCCGCGACGCAGAAGGGCTTCGCGACCTGGCGCGCCACGCCGGCGATCGAACGCGCCAAGCTGATGCGCGCCGCCGCCGCGCTGGTGCGCGAGCGTGTCGACGCGATCGCCGCGGTGATGACGCAGGAGCAGGGCAAGCCGCTGGCCGAGGCCAAGGCGGAGGCGCTGTCGGCGGCCGACATCATCGAATGGTTCGCCGACGAAGGCCGCCGCATCTACGGCCGCCTGGTGCCGCCGCGCAACATGGCGGTGCAGCAGCAGGTGCTGAAGGAGCCGGTGGGCCCGGTGGCGGCCTTCACGCCGTGGAACTTCCCGATCAACCAGGTGGTGCGCAAGGTCTGCGCCGCGCTGTCCACCGGCTGCTCGATCATCGTCAAGGCGCCGGAGGAGACGCCGGCCTCGCCGTCCGCGCTGATCAAGGCCTTCGTCGACGCCGGCGTGCCGGCCGGCGTGATCGGCCTCGTCTACGGCAACCCGGCCGAGATCTCGGGCTACCTGATTCCGCATCCGGTGATCCGCAAGATCACCTTCACCGGCAGCACGCCGGTGGGCAAGCAGCTGGCGGCAATGGCCGGCCAGCACATGAAGCGCGTGACCATGGAACTGGGCGGCCACGCGCCGGTGATCGTGGCCGAGGACGCGGACATCGCGCAGGCCGTGAAGGCGGCGGGCGCGGCCAAGTTCCGCAACGCAGGGCAGGTGTGCATCGCGCCGACGCGCTTCCTGGTGCAGAACTCGATCCGCGAGGCCTTCGTCAAGGCGCTGGTGGCACAGACCCAGGCGCTCAAGGTCGGCGACGGCCTGACCCAGGGCACGACGATGGGCCCGCTGGCCAACCCGCGCCGGCTGACCGCGATGCAGCAGTTCACCGAGGACGCGGTCAAACAGGGCGCCAAGGTGGTGGCCGGCGGCGAGCGCATCGGCTCGAGCGGCAACTTCTTCGCACCCACGGTGCTGACCGAGGTGCCGCTGACGGCCAAGGTGTTCAACGACGAGCCCTTCGGCCCGATGGCCGCGGTGCGCGGCTTCGACACGCTCGACGAGGCCATCGCCGAGAGCAACCGCCTGCCGTACGGACTGGCGGGCTACGCCTACAGCCAGTCGATCAAGACCATCCACCAGCTCGCGCAGCGCGTCGAGGTCGGCATGCTGTGGGTGAATCAGCCAGCGATGCCGGTGCCCGAGATGCCCTTCGGCGGCGTCAAGGACTCGGGCTACGGCAGCGAGGGCGGCCCCGAGGCGCTCGAGGCCTACATCGTCACCAAGACGGTGTCGATCAACTGCGGTTAACGCAGGCCCCCACGCTCGCTTGCGCTCGCTGCCCCCCGAGGGGGCGCCTCGCTGCGGACCGGCGAAGCCGGATCCGCGCTCGTGCATGGGTGGCTCGCTGTGTTCGATGGACGGCACAGGCCTCGGCCACACCGCATGCAGCGGCCAGGTCCCCTCGGGGACAGCTCGCCACAGGCGAGCAGGGGGAGCGGCGCAGGCAAGCGGGCCGAACCCGATCCGGGCTTCCCGGTCGGGTTCGGTAGCCCCCTCGGGGGGCGGCCGCCAGGCGGCCGGGGGCTCAACCCAACCAACGCGCCAGCGCGTCCTTCAGCGCGTCGACCAGGATCGGCTTGGTCAGGTGGCCGTCCATGCCGGCCGCCACCGACTGGTGGCGGTCGGCCTCTCCGGCATGCGCGGTCAGTGCGACGATCGGGAAGCGCGGCAGGCGGCCTTCGGCCTGCAGCGCGCGCAGGCGGCGCGTGGCCTCGAAGCCGTCCATCACCGGCATCTGCAGGTCCATCAGCACCAAATGCGGCGGTGCCTCGGCGCAGGCCGCGAGCGCGGCGGCACCGTCGGCGGCACCGACCGGCTCGTGCCCGAGCTGGCGCAGGAACTCCTCGGCGATCAGCAGATTGACCGGGTTGTCCTCGACCACCAGCACGCGCGCGCCGGCGGCCGGCGCCGCCGCCTCGCGCCCCGGCGCGGCGATATGGCCGCACAGCATGCCGTGAAGGTGGTAAGGCGACACCGGCATCACCGCGATGGCCATGCGCTGCGCGGATGCCGCCCGCTCGAGTGCCGGCTGGTTCCAGTCCGGACGCACCAGCAGCACGATGCGCGTGGCCGGCAGCGCCGCCCGCACGCGGCCGAGGTCGGCGTCGGCCACCAGCGCCGACTCCGAGATCACGACCAGGTCGGGCGCCGGATCACGACGCGCGCGTTCGACCAGGGTGTCGAGGTCGGTGCAGCCGTCGTAGGCCCAGCCCAAACGCGCGATGCGCCCGCCGAGCCAATGCACGCTGGTCACGTCGCGGTACACCAGCCAGACGCGGCCGCTGGACGCCGGCATCGGGGGGCGCGGGTCCGGCGCCAGCGGCGCCGACCAGGCGAAGACGAAGCTGCTGCCACTGAGGTCGCTGCGCTCGAGGGTGGCGTCGCCGCCCATCGCACGCGCCAGGTGGCGCGCGATCGCGAGGCCCAGGCCGGTGCCGCCGTGCACCCGCGTCAGGCTGGCGTCGGCCTGCACGAAGGCGTCGAAGACGCGCTCGCGCTGCGCCGCGTCGATGCCGGGCCCGCTGTCGTCGACGCGCACCAGCACGCGCGCCCCGCCCTGCCCGTCGGGCATCACCTCGCCGCGCAGCGTGACATGACCATGCCGGGTGAACTTGACGGCGTTGCCGGCCAGGTTGGTGACAACCTGGCGCACGCGCGCCGCATCGCCCTCGATCCAGCCCGGCGGCCCGACCCAGTCGTAGCGCATCAGCAGGCCCTTGCCGCGCGCCTCGGGCATCAGGCCGCGCATCACCTCGGCCAGGGTCTCGGCCACGTCGAAGGGTTCGCGCGCCAACGTCAGGCCGCCGGCCTCCATGCGCGAGAAGTCGAGCACCTCGTTGATCAGCTGCAGCAACGCACGGCCTGAACTGAGCGCCACCTGCAGGTAGCGCTGCTGCGCCGGCTGCTCGGCCACCTTGAGCGCCAGTTCGGTCAGGCCGAGCACGCCATTGAGCGGCGTGCGCAACTCGTGGCTCATGTGGGCCAGGAATTCGCTCTTGGCGCGGCTCGCGCGCTCGGCCTGCTCGCGCTGGCGCTGGGCTTCGGCGAGCGCCGCGTCGAGCTTCTCGGTGCGCTCGGCCACCATGCGGCGCAGGTGGTGGCGGTGCTGCGCCAGCTCCTCGCGGTCGAGCTGCTGCTGGTGCACGTCGCCGACCATGCCGCTCATGCGCACGCGGCCGTGGCCGTCGGGTTCGGAGCGGCCGCGGCCGCGGTACCAGCGCCAGCCGCCGTCGGCCTGGCGCAGGCGATAGGTGCTCTCCCAGACGCCCGGCGTCGTCCAGGCGCGCGCGATCTCGGCCTGCAGGCCCGGCCGGTCGTCCGGATGCACCCAGGACAGGAAGGTCTCGACATCCGGGCAGGGCGTGCCCGGCGCGTAGCCGAGCAGGCGCGAGAAGTTGTCGCTGACGAAGAAGTCGTCCAATCCCGCCGTGCGCTCGAAGTGGGCCTCGACCGAGGCGTCGAGCGCGCGCTGGTAGCGCTGGGCATGTTCGTGCGCGTCCAGCCGCGCCTGGCGCTCGGCGTGCACGTCGATCATGGTGCCGATCAGGCGCAGCGGCCGCGCGCTGACCGGGTCGAGCCAGACGCGGCCGAAGGCGCGCGCCCAGCGGTAGGCGTTGTGCCCGTCGAGGTAGCGCACGTCGTAGCTGAAGGTGCCGCCGCCGCGCAGCGCCGCGCCGTAGGCGAGCTCGAACTCGGCCCGGTCGTCGGTGTGGATGCGGGCGTTGATCAGCTCGCGGTCGCGCGTGGGCGGCAGGCCGAGCACGCGGAAGAAGCTCGGCGAATACCACATCTCGCCGCTCGCCAGATCGCGCTCCCAGTAGGCCTGCTCGGAGCCGAGCACGATGCGCAGCGCGCGGCGCATCTCCTCGGTCGAGGCGGCGGCGACCTGCGCTTCGAGCTGCTCGTTCGAGATCGGCGGCGGTCGTTGCGGAGCTTCTGCAGTCATGCGTGGGAAGGCGCGGACGCGGGACTATAGCCACAGGCCGCAGGTCTTCCGGCGCCGCCACCTAGAATCTTCGGCCCCCTTCCACGGAGCCTGGCGTATGAGCGGCACGATCCGCATCCGCGGCGCGCGTCAGCACAACCTGAAGAACCTGGACCTCGACATCCGCACCGGCGAGATGACGGTGGTGACCGGGCCCAGCGGCTCGGGCAAGTCCAGCCTGGTGTTCGACACGCTGTACGCCGAGGGCCAGCGCCGCTACGTCGAGACCTTCTCGGCCTACGCGCGCCAATTCCTCGACCGCATGGACCGGCCGGCGGTGGACCGGGTGGACGGCGTGCCGCCGGCGATCGCCATCGACCAGACCAACCCGGTGCGCTCGAGCCGCAGCACGGTCGGCACGATGACCGAGCTGAACGACCACCTGAAGCTGCTGTACGCGCGCGCGGCGCAACTGTTCGACCGCCAGACCGCGCTGCCGGTGCGGCACGACACGGCCGAGACGATCCACACCGACCTGGTGGCACGCGCGGCCGCCGCGGGCGACCCGCGCCTTTCGATCACGATGCCGGTCGAGCTGCCGGCCCAGACGACGCCCGAGGAGGTCGAGCAGTGGCTGGCCGCCAGCGGCTTCACGCGCGTGCAGGCCGAGCGCACCGTGAACGACCGCAAGCAGCTCGACGTGGTGGTCGATCGCTTCCGCGCGTCGAACACCGAGAAGGTGCGCGTGATGGAGGCGATCGAGCTCGCGCTCAAGCGCGGCAGCGGGCGCATCAACGTCTACGCCGGCGGGCACGACGAAGAGGCCGCACAGCAGCTGTGGCGCTGGTCGACCGGCCTGCATTGCCCCGAGAGCGACCTGCGCTACGGCGACCCGCAACCGGCCCTGTTCTCGTTCAACTCGGCCTTCGGCGCCTGCGAGACCTGCCGCGGCTTCGGCCGTGTGATCGGCGTCGACTGGGGCCTGGTGATCCCGGACGAGCGCAAGACCCTGCGCAGCGGTGCGATCAAGCCGCTGCAGACCCCGGCCTGGAAGGAGTGCCAGGACGACCTGATGAAGTACGCCGGCGAGGCCGGCGTCCCACGCGACACGGCGTGGAGCCAGCTCACCGCCGCCCAGCGCGAATGGGTCATCGAGGGCACGCCGCAGTGGAAGGGCAAGTGGAACCACCAGTGGTACGGCATCCGGCGCTTCTTCGGCTATCTCGAGAGCAAGGCCTACAAGATGCACATCCGCGTGCTCTTGTCGAAGTACCGCAGCTACACGCCGTGCACGGTGTGCGGCGGCGCGCGCCTGAAGCTCGAGGCCCTGCTGTGGCGGCTGGGCTCGAAGGACGATGCCGATGCGGTGCTGCCGGCGTCGCGCCGCTTCTTGCCGGTCGGCACCGGCTGGTCGCGCGAGCAGCTCGAGGCCCTGCCCGGCCTGTCGCTGCACGACCTGATGCAGCTGCCGATCCTGCGCCTGCGTGCCTTCTTCGCGCGCCAGACCGCGAGCGACGACGCCCTGAAGCTGCTCTACGACGAGATCGGCACGCGCCTGAAGTACCTGTGCGATGTCGGTATCGGCTACCTGACGCTGGACCGGCAGAGCCGCACGCTGTCCGGCGGCGAGGTGCAGCGCATCAACCTGACCACGGCGCTGGGCACCTCGCTGGTCAACACCATGTTCGTGCTCGACGAACCGTCGATCGGCCTGCACCCGCGCGACATGGGCCGCATCGTCGAGGCCATGCACCGGCTGCGCAACGCCGGCAACACGCTGGTCGTCGTCGAGCACGATCCGGCGGTGATGCTGGCCGCCGACCGGCTGATCGACATGGGGCCCGGACCCGGCGAGCGCGGCGGCCAGATCGTGTACGACGGCACGCCCGACGGCGTGCGCCGCGCCGACACCCTGACCGGCGCCTACCTCGGCGCGAGGAAGCATGTGTCGGGCGGCATCAAGCGCTTCGTCACCGACGCGACGCCGAAGCTCGTGCTCGAGGGGGCACACGAGCACAACCTGAAGGGCCTGACGGTCGAGTTCCCGCTGCAGCGCCTGGTGGCGGTGACCGGCGTGTCGGGTTCGGGCAAGAGCACGCTGATGCAGGATGTGCTCTACCCCGCGCTCGCACGCGCCTTCGGCAAGGCCACCGAGACGCCCGGCGTGCACGAGCGCCTGCTCGGTGCCGACTGGCTGGCCGACGCGGCGTTCGTCGACCAGAGCCCGATCGGCAAGACGGCACGCAGCAACCCGGCGAGCTATGTCGGCGCCTTCGACGCACTGCGCGCGATCTTTTCCGACGCGCCGCTGGCGCGCGAGCGCGGCTACGGCGCCGGCATGTTCAGCTTCAACGCCGGCGACGGCCGCTGCCCGACCTGCGGTGGCTCGGGCTTCGAGCATGTGGAGATGCAGTTCCTGTCCGACGTGTACCTGCGCTGCCCGGACTGCGACGGCCGCCGTTATCGCGCCGAGATCCTGGACGTGAAGATCGTGCGCGGCGACCGCCAGCTCTCGGTGGCCGACACGCTGGACCTGACGGTCAGCGAGGCGGCGCGCCTGTTCGCCGACGACCGCGACGTGGTGGCCAAGCTGCAGCCGATCGTCGACGTGGGCCTGGACTACGTGCGCCTGGGCCAGCCGGTGCCGACGCTGTCGGGCGGCGAGGCGCAGCGCCTGAAGCTGGCCGGCTTCCTGGCCGAGGCCGCGGCGTCGCAAAGGCCGCAACGCGTCGCGAACAAGGGCACGCTCTACCTCTTCGACGAGCCCACCACCGGCCTGCATTTCGACGACATCGCCAAGCTGATGCGCGCGCTGCGCAAGCTGCTCGACGCCGGGCACTCGGTGATCCTGATCGAGCACAATCTCGACGTGATCCGCGCCGCCGACTGGGTGATCGACCTCGGCCCCGAGGGCGGCGAGGCGGGCGGCGAACTGGTGTTCGCCGGCACGCCGGAGGACATCCGGCTGCACCCGACGTCGCACACCGGCAAGGCGCTCGCCGACTACGAGGTGGCGGTCGGCATCGCCCACCGCGTGGAGGAAGGACGACCGCTGCAGGCGGTGGTGCGCGCCGCGCGCGTTGCGGCCAACGACGAGCAGGTGATCCGCATCGTCAATGCGCGCGAGCACAACCTGAAGTCGATGGACGTCGACATCCCGCGCGGCAAGTTCAGCGTCATCACCGGCGTGTCGGGTTCGGGCAAGAGCACACTGGCCTTCGACATCCTGTTCAACGAGGGGCAGCGGCGTTACCTCGAGTCGCTGAACGCCTATGCGCGCAGCATCGTGCAGCCAGCGGGTCGGCCCGAGGTGGACGCGGTGTACGGCATCCCGCCCACGGTGGCGATCGAGCAGCGCCTGTCGCGCGGCGGACGCAAGAGCACGGTGGCCACGGTCACCGAGGTCTGGCACTTCCTGCGCCTGCTGTGGGTCAAGCTCGGCATCCAGCACTGCGCCAAGGACGGCACGCCGGTCGTACCGCAAAGCGCCGAGAGCATCGCGGCGCAGCTGCTGCGTGACCACCGCGGCCAGCATGTGGGTCTGCTCGCACCGCTGGTGGTGGCGCGCAAGGGCGTCTACACCGACCTCGCCAAATGGGCCAAGGCGCGCGGCCACTCGCACCTGCGCATCGACGGCGAATTCCTGAAGGTCGATCCGTTCCCGCGCATCGACCGCTTCAAGGAGCACACGATCGAGCTGCCGGTGGGCGACCTGGTGATTCACCCGGCGCACGAGGCCGAGCTGCGCGAACTTCTGCTGAAGGCGCTCGACCTCGGCAAGGGCGTGATGCACCTGCTGGCCCCGCTGGACGGCCTGAAGGCAGCCATGGAAGCCGGCACGCCCACCGCCGGCTTCGGCACGGTCAAGGTGTTCTCGACCAAGCGCGCCTGCCCGACCTGCGGCACCAGCTACCCGGAACTCGATCCGCGCCTGTTCTCGTACAACAGCAAGCATGGCTGGTGCCCGAGCTGCGTCGGCACCGGGCTGACGCTGACGCGCGAGCAGCGCAAGGCCTTCGACGACTCGGTGCGCGATGACGACGACAAGGGCCGCGAGCAGAGCTTCCCGAGCGAGGAGGCCGAGGTCGAGGGCCTGGCCGGCACGCCTTGCAGCGACTGCGACGGTGCACGGCTGAATGCCACCGCGCGCGGTGTCAGCTTCGGCGGCGAGCCGATCGGCCGCGTCGCGGCCTGGTCGGTGGGCGACGCCCGGCGCTGGGTCGAGGCGCTGCGCCTGGAGGGGCGCGACGCCGAGATCGCGCGCGACGTGGTCGCCGAAGTCAAGAGCCGGCTCGAGTTCCTCGAACAGGTGGGCCTGGGCTACCTGACGCTCGACCGCGCGGCGCCCACGCTGTCCGGCGGCGAGGCCCAACGCATCCGGCTCGCGGCCCAGCTCGGCAGCAATCTGCAGGGCGTGTGCTACGTGCTCGACGAGCCCACCATCGGGCTGCACCCGCGCGACAACCGCGTGCTGCTCGACGCGCTGGCCACACTCGGAGACAAGGGCAACACCCTGGTGGTGGTGGAGCACGACGAGGACACGATCCGCCGCGCCGACCACCTGATCGACATCGGCCCCGGCGCCGGCAAGCGCGGCGGACGCGTCGTCGCGCAAGGCAGCGTGGCCGCCTTGTCGGCACAGGCCGACTCGGTGACGGGCCGCTTTCTCGCACGGCCGCTGAAACATCCCTTGCAGCCGCGGCGGGCCGTCAACGGCAGCGGCAACGCGCTGGCGCTGCGGGGCGCGTCGCTGCACAACCTGCGCCAGCTCGACCTCCAGGTGCCGTTGCAGAGGCTGGTGGCCGTGACCGGCGTCTCGGGCTCGGGCAAGAGCACGCTGGCGCGCGACGTGCTGCTCGACAGCGTGGCGGCCTTGGTGAGTTCGCGCGGCAAGGCGGCGCCCACCGGCTGCGACTCAGTGGCAGGCTGGCAGGCGGTGGACCGGGTGCTCGAGGTCGACCAGACGCCGATCGGCAAGACGCCGCGTTCCTGCCCTGCCACTTACATCGGCTTCTGGGACCCGATCCGCAAGCTCTTCGCCGAAACGCTGGAGGCCAAGGCGCGCGGCTACGCGCCCAATCGCTTTTCCTTCAACACCGGCGAAGGCCGCTGCCCGGGCTGCGAAGGCCAGGGCGTGCGCACCATCGAGATGAGCTTCCTGCCGGACGTGAAGGTGCCTTGCGAGAGCTGCCACGGCCAGCGCTTCAACCCGGAGACGCTGGCGGTGAGCTGGCGCGGCAAGTCGATCGGCGACGTGCTGCGCATGGAGGTCGACGAGGCGGTTCAGTTCTTCGCGTCGATGCCGTCGATCGCGCACCCGCTCAAGCTGCTGCAGGACGTGGGCCTGGGCTACCTGACACTGGGCCAGCCTTCACCGACGCTGTCGGGCGGCGAGGCGCAGCGCATCAAGCTCGTGACCGAGCTGTCCAAGGTGCGCGACGACGTGACGCGGCGCGGACAGAGGCCGCCGCACACGCTCTACGTACTCGACGAGCCGACGGTGGGCCTGCACATGGCGGATGTGGAGCGCCTGATCCGCGTCCTGCACCGGCTGGTCGACGGCGGCCACAGCGTGGTCGTCATCGAACACGACCTCGACGTGGTGGCCGAAGCCGACTGGGTGATCGATCTCGGGCCTGAAGGCGGGTCCGCGGGCGGGCGCGTCGTCGCGGCCGGCACGCCCGAACAGGTGGTGGCCGCGGGCACGCACACGGGCGTGGCCCTGGCGCCGGTGCTGGCGCGCGCCTGAGCGACGCAGTCGCGCCTCAGCTGCTCCGCGGGGGTGACGCCTCCGTGCGCGGGCTCGGCTCGGCGCCGGTAATCAGCCCGAGCGCGCGGCACTGCAGCGCGATCGCATCCTCGTGATCGCCCAGACGGTCGAACAGGTCGGACACGCGCAGCAGCACCGTCACTTCCCATTGCGGATCGGCCGCATGCTGGGCCAGCTTGGTGGCCTCGAACGCATGGTCGCGCGAGGCATCGCGCAGGCGGTGCGCGCCGCGCGGCTCGTCTTGCGTGTCCAGGCGCTCGGCACGTTCGAGCGCCAGTTCGGCCAGCGTGCACAGCGCGTCGACGCTGGCGTCCACCGCCGACAGGCCGCGCGCCACCGCCAGGCCGCGCTTGGCGTACCAGTCGGCCTCGGCCAGAGCGCCGACGGCGCGGTGGCATCGCGCCACCTGGGCCAGCACCTGACTCAGGTGCGCCGGCTCGCGTGCCGCTTCGGCCGCGTCGAGCGCGGCCACGGCGGCGCGCAGTTCGCGGCGCGCCACATCGTCTTGCGGCGGGGAAGCAGTCATGGTTCAAGGCCCTGGATGGCTGGATTGAACTCATCCTAGGCAGCCGGGCTGCCGGCGCCTTCCCCGCGGGCCGGGGTGTCCCCACGGGCAAGGGGTTCCCGGCACCCGCCGTTCGTGACCGAAGTCACGCCCTACACTGGCGCCACGGCTCAAGGAAAACCACGGTCTGCCTTGGTGCACGCCGATTTGACAATCGGCACCAGCCTTTCTGTCCCCCTACCTACCGGTCGCCAGGAGAAACCCGCCATGTCCTCTTCCCCGTCCACCGCCCGCCGATCGCTCGTGGTTGCCGCTGCGCTGCTGGCCGCCGGCAGCGCCGCCCAGGCGCAGACCACGCTGACCGTGTCGAGCTGGCTTTCGCCGACGCACACCTTGTCCGAGACCCAGAAGGAGTGGTGCGGCCTGATCGAGCAGAAGACCGCCGGCAAGCTCAAGTGCAACATCCTGCCGCGCGCGGTGGCCGCGCCGCCGGGCACCTTCGACGCCGTGCGCAACGGCCTGGCGGACCTGTCGTACACGGTGCAGGGCTATACGCCGGGCCGCTTCGTCACGACGCAGATGGCCGAGGTGAGCTTCCTCGGCAATTCGTCGGAGTCGACCTCGGTCGCCTTCCAGCGCATGTACAACAAGTACCCGGCGATCGCCGCCGAGCACCAGGGCGTCAAGGTCATCGCCGTGTTCACCCACGGCCCGGGCATCGTGTTCAACACCAAGCGCCCGATCGCCAAGGCCGACGACCTGGCCGGCCTGAAGTTCCGCGTCGGCGGCGGCATGGTCAACGAGATCAGCAAGGCGCTGGGCATGAACGTCACGCTCAAGCCTGCGCCCGAAAGCTACGAGCTGCTGTCGTCCGGCGTGATGGACGGCACCCTGTTTCCGGCCGAGTCGGTGGAGTCGTTCAAGATCGACAAGGTGATCAAGCACGCCACCACCTTCCCGGGCGGCCTGTACAACACGGCCTTCGTCTTCATGATGAACCAGGCCACCTACGACAAGCAGCCGGCCGACGTGAAGAAGGCGATCGACGAGTTGTCGGGCGAGTTCGCGGCGCGCAAGTTCGGCCAGGGCTGGGACAAGGTGGACCGGCGCGGCTACGCCTTCATGCAGGCCGCCGGCGTGCAGTTCACGAAGGCCGACCCGGCCTTCGTCAAGGCAGTCCAGGACAAGGTCGGCGCGGTCGAGGACCGGTGGGCGACCGCCGCCGAAGCCAAGGGCCTGAAGGACGCCAAGAAGGTGCTGGCCGAGTACCGCGCCGAGATCAAGAAGCTCGAAAAATAAGTTGGTTCAGCGACTGAAGCGAACGCTCGAAGCGCTGTGCGGCGTCCTCGCCGCGACAGCGCTTTTTTCCATCATGGCGCTGACCCTGGTGGACGTGAGCGGGCGCAAGGCGATCAGCACCTCGGTGCCCGGCTCGCTCGAGCTGACCGAGCTGCTGATGGTGGTGGTGATCTTCGCCGGCCTGCCGCTGGTGTCGCTGCGCGGCGAGCATGTGGTGTTCGACTCGCTCGACCCGTTGCTCGAGCGGACGATCCGGCGCGCCCAGGGCCTGGTGGTCGACCTGATCGTCACGGCCCTGCTGGCCGGCATGGCTTGGCTGATGTGGAGCAAGGCGGGGCAGATGGCCGGCTTCGGCGACACGACGGCGCAGCTGAAGATCCCGCAGTCGCCCTTCGTCTACCTGATGAGCAGCCTGCTCGGCGTCACCGCGCTGGTGCACCTGCTGCTGGCCTTTGCGCCGACGTCGCACCACCACCCCGGGGTCGACGACGGGGTGGCCTCCCCATG
Organism: Aquincola sp.; assembly: GCA_022841885.1. Taxonomy (GTDB): domain Bacteria; phylum Pseudomonadota; class Gammaproteobacteria; order Burkholderiales; family Burkholderiaceae_C; genus CADEEN01. Next base: position 17,697 of record JALHQP010000011.1, read on the forward strand.
ACCGAAGCGCTGGTCGGCTTCGGCGCCGTGTTCCTGCTCGCGCTGCTGCGCGTGCCGCTGGCCTTCGCGATGGGCCTGGTGGGCTTCCTCGGCCTGGGGCTGATGCGCGGCTGGGCCGCCACCGCCGCCAGCGCCGCCCAGGTGGTGTACGAGACCGGGTTCGCCTACACGCTGTCGGTGGTGCCGCTGTTCATCCTGATGGGCAACTTCGTCGCCAAGGCCGGGCTGGCACAGGAGCTCTACCGCGCCGCCTATGCCTTCATCGGCCACCTGCGCGGCGGCCTGGCGCATGCCACGGTGCTGGCCTGCGCCGGCTTCGGCGCGATCTGCGGCAGCTCGATCGCCACCGCCGCGACGATGAGCAAGGTGGCCTACCCCTCGATGAAGAAGCTCGGCTACGCCGACTACCTGTCCACGGGCGTGATCGCCGCTGGCGGCACGCTGGGCATCATGATCCCGCCGTCGACCATCCTGGTGATCTACGGCATCGTCACCGAGACGCACATCGGCAAGCTGTTCGCGGCCGGCGTGATCCCCGGCCTGCTGTGCGCGGCGATGATGATGGGCGCGGTGGCCTTCATCACCTGGCGCGATCCGTCCGCCGGGCCGGCCGGCGAGCGCACGCCCTGGGCCGAACGGCTGCGCGCGGTAGGCAACATCTGGGGCGTGGCGCTGCTGGTCGTGCTGGTGCTCGGCGGCATCTACGGCGGCGTCTTCACGGCCACGGAAGGCGCGGGCATCGGTGCCTCCGGCGCCTTCTTCTTCGCGCTGGCGCGGCGCGCGCTGACCTGGCGCGCGCTGTTCGAGGTGCTGGTGGAGAGCGCGCGCACGACGGCGATGCTGTTCACGATCCTGATCGCGGCGATGATGTTCTCGGGCTTCGTCAACTTCACGACCATGCCCAACGACCTGAAGGACTGGATCCTGCACCTGGGCCTGCCGCCGCTGGCCATCGTCGGCGCGATGATGGTCATCTACGTGATCCTGGGCACCATCATGGAAGAGCTGTCGATGGTGCTGCTGACGATTCCGGTGTTCTTCCCGATCGTCGTGCAGCTCGGCTTCGACCCGGTGTGGTTCGGCGTGCTGATCGTGCTGGTAGTGCAGATCGGCCTGATCTCGCCGCCGGTGGGCATGAACCTGTTCGTGCTCAACGCGCTACTGAAGACCGTGCCGCTGGCGCAGATCTTCCGCGGCGTGTGGCTGTTCGTCGCCGCGCTGGTCGTGGCGCTGGCCGTGGTGCTCGAAGTTCAGCCGCTGGCGCTTTGGCTGCCCAGCTTCATGAAGTAGCGGCGCTCAGCCGCGACGGGCCAGCAGCGCAGGGGCCGTGGTGATGCTGCGGCGCAGCGTCGCCGCAGCCGGTTCGCCTGCGGGTTCGGCCGTCGGCCGCGCCACCAGGTGTTGCGGCACCGGCCAGCGCGACGTGGCCTGGGCCTGCGTCGGAAGCCCGACGGCCTGCCACTCGTCGATGCCACCGACCAGCCAATGCACCTGGCCGGTCGCCACCGGCACCAGCGCCGCGACCAGCGCCTGCGCCCGCGGATCACCCGCGGTGCCGTACACCACCACATCGCGCGACAGGTCGATGCCGGCTGCCGACACCGCCCGCGCCAGATCCTCGATGGAGCCGCTGCGCTCCCAGTTCCGAAGGTCGGCCCTTGCCGCCCCGGCCACCAGATGGGCGACGCGGCCGGAACGCACGTCCCAGGCCTGGGCGCCGCGCTCGATGGCGTGGCGTGCCTGGGTGGCACCCAGCGCGTCGGCACGGGCCCACAGCGGGGCCGCCAGGCAGGCTGCGAGGACCAGCGGGGTGACAGAACGCGACCACATGCCGCCATGGTCGCCAGCGCCCGCCCACCCGTCCAATACCGAATCGTCGGTTCGATATGGCTGGCCGGCATAAGCCGGCCACGAGCGCGTCCTAAGTAGTTCCCGCCGGGCGCATGCGGCGCGGTCGACCTAGCATGGCGCCACTGCGTTCAAGACGCGTCCCGACCCCATCCCCGCAGGAGACAACCGATGACGAAACACCACCTGATCGCCTTGGCCGCCATGCTCGCCAGCGGCGCTGCCCTGGCCGAATACCCCGACAAGCCGATCACCATCGTCGTGCCCTTTGCGGCCGGTGGCCCGACCGACAAGGTCGCACGCGACCTGGGCGTGGCGCTGGGCGCGGCGCTCAAGCAGACCGTGATCATCGAGAACGTCGGCGGCGCCGGCGGAACGCTGGGCGCAGCCAAGGTGGCCAAGGCCACACCGGACGGCTACACGCTGCTGCTGCACCACATCGGCATGGCCACCTCGCCCGGCCTGTACCGCAAGCTGCCATTCAGTGTCGAGAACGACTTCGAATACCTCGGCATGGTCAACGACGTGCCGATGACGCTGGTCGGCCGACCCAACCTGCCGGCCAACAACTACGCCGAGCTGGTGAAGTGGCTGGAGGCCAACAAGGGCAAGATCAACCTGGCCAATGCCGGCCTCGGTGCCGCCTCGCACCTGTGCGGCCTGCTGTTCCAGCAGAGCCTGAAGATCGACATGACCACGGTGCCGTACAAGGGCACCGCCCCCGCGATGACCGACCTGCTGGGCGGCCAGGTGGACATCATGTGCGACCAGACCACCAACACGACGACCCAGATCGAAGGTGGCAAGGTCAAGGCCTACGCCGTCACCACGATGAAGCCCCTGACCACGCCGGCGCTGGCCAAGCTGCCGACGCTGGACAGCCAGGGCCTGAAGGGATTCAACGTCAGCATCTGGCACGGCATGTATGCGCCGAAGGGCACGCCGGCCGCCGTGATCGACAAGGTGAACGCGGCACTGCGCACCTCCCTCAAGGACGCTGACTTCATCAAGAAGCAGGAGGCCCTGGGCGCCGTGGTGGTGACCGACGGCCGCCTCGCACCCGCCGAGCACAAGAAGTTCGTCGCCGCGGAGATCGCCAAGTGGGGCCCGGCGATAAAGGCCGCGGGCCAGTACGCGGATTGACTCGACGCTTCGACAGCTCGGTGCTTCGCTGAACTCAGCAGGGCCGCCTTGGGCGGCCCTGTCCGTTTTCAGGTTCTCAGAGGAATGGTCACCGGGCCGTCGTTGACCAGGTGCACCTGCATGTCGGCGCCGAACTCGCCCGCTTCGACGGTCAGGCCCGATCCGCGCGCCAGTTCGAGCACGCGCTCGTAGAGCGCCCGGCCCTGCGCCGGCGGGGCGGCGCCGGTGAAGCTCGGGCGGTTGCCGCCCGAGGTGTCGGCGGCCAGCGTGAACTGCGAGACGATCAAGAGGCCGCCCGCGACGTCCTGCACGCTGCGGTTCATCTTGCCCGCCTCGTCGCTGAAGATGCGCAGCTTCAGCAGCTTGGCCACCAGACGCTGCGCGGCCGCGTCGTCGTCGGCCGGTTCGGCGCAGACGAAGACCAGCGCTCCGGCGCCGATCGCACCCACCACGCGGCCCGCCACCTCGACCCGCGCCTCGCGCACGCGCTGCACCAGGGCGATCACAGCACGCGCTCCGCCTGATCATCGAAGTGCGCTTCCACGTCCATCGGCAGCAGCTGGATCGTGGCGCGCAACCCCGGCACCTCGGCCATCAGCGCCTGTTCGACCGAGCTGCGCAGCGCCGCGGCGCGCTGCAGGGTCCAGCCGGGCGGCATGTGCATGTGCAGGTCGACGAACAGGCGCTGGCCGGCGCGGCGCGTCGACACATGGTCGAAGCGCAGCGTCGTGGGGTGGGCAAAGCCGGCCAGCACCGCGTCGATCTGCTGCTGCACCGCCGGCTCGACCGCGCGATCCATCAAGCCGTCGGCCGAGCGCCGCACCAGCGACCAGCCCTCGCGGGCCACGTTGGCGGCCACGGCAATCGCGAGCAGCGGGTCGAGCCAGAGCCAGCCGGTGGCCGCCACGGCGAGCAGGCCGATCACGACACCCGCCGAGGTCCAGACATCGGTGAACAGGTGGCGCGCGTCGGCCTCCAGCGCGACCGACCGGTGCTCGCGCGCCTTTTTCAGCATGCCCCAGGCCAGCACGCCGTTGAGCACGGAACTGAGCACCGACAGCGCCAGCCCGAGGCCCAGGCGCTCGAGCGGCTGCGGCGCCAGCAATCGCCCGACAGCGGCCCAGATGATGGCCAGCGCCGCAGCAAAGATCAGCGTGCCCTCGAAGCCGCTCGAGAAGTACTCGGCCTTGTGATGGCCGAAGGGATGGTCCTCGTCGGGTGGGCGTGCGGCGATGATCACCATCGCCAGCGCGAACATGGCGCCGGCGAGGTTGACCACCGACTCCATCGCGTCGGACAGCAGGCCCACGGAGCTGGTCAGCCACCAGGCGCCGGTCTTGAGCGCGATCGTCACCAGCGCGACCACGATCGAGAGCTTGAGGTAGGCGCTGACGCCCATGTCGGTGCCTCGGTTCAGCGCGTTCGCGCAGCCCGGTGCTGGACCAGGGCCAGCATCACCAGCATCGACAGGCCGAGCTCGAACCACTCCTCGAAGGCGGTGCGCAACGCCTTCCACACCAGGGGCACGTCGACGCCGAAGTCGCCGACCACGATGCCGACCGAACGGTCCAGCGTCTTGGCCAGCACCAGCGTCGCCAGGAAGGCCATCAACGTGACGGCCATCGGGCGGCGCCCGCGCCAACCCTGCCAGACACCGCGCGCATGGCGCAGCACGAGCCAGCCCAGCGCGGCCAGCACCGCCAGCAGCACGCCGGCCGCCGCGAGCTTGGCGCCGACGCCGGCCGGCCCCGCATACCAGCTCAGCCGCAGCACGCTGGTGCCCGTGAAGTGCCGATGCCAGTCGAGTTCGCGCATGCAGAAGGCCAGCATCACGACGCTCGCCGCCGCCACGCTGCGCCGATCGTCGGTGGGACCACAGGCCCACCAGATCGCCGCGGCGCACAGCGCATAGGTCGCCGCGGTCAGCATCTCCACCGGCCCGGTCTCGCCCATGATCCGCTCCACGTCGGCGGGCGGGAAGGCGAGCCAGGTCCCCAGCGCCGCGAGGGCGCAGAAGGCCACCACCCAGAATGCCGCGAACGGAGATCGCATCAGCCGCCCGTCAGCGTCAGGCGCGCGAACTTGCGCTTGCCCACCTGCACGACCACGGTACCGGCGTCGACCTTGAGCGCCTTGTCGCTGACCACCGTGCCATCGATGCGCACACCGCCCTGCTCGATCAAACGCATCGCTTCGCTCGTCGACGGCACCAGACCGGCTTGCTTCAACAGTGCGCCGATGGCCAGCGGGGCGCCGCCCAGCGTCAGCTCCGAGATCTCGTCGGGGATGCCGCCGCGCGAGCGGTTGACGAAGTCCTGCTCGGCCGCGTCGGCCGCCGCCGCACTGTGGAAGCGCGCGGTGATCTCCTTGGCCAGCATCACCTTGGCATCCTTCGGGTTGCGGCCCGCCTCGACCTCGCTGCGCAGCCTCGCGACCTCGGTCGGCGGCCGCCACGACAGCAGCGCGTAGTACTTCCACATCAGCGTGTCGCTGATCGACAGCAGCTTGGCGAACATCGTGTTCGCCGGCTCGGTGATGCCGATGTAGTTGTTCTTCGACTTCGACATCTTCTCGATGCCATCGGTGCCTTCGAGCAGCGGCATCGTCAGGATGCACTGGGGCTCCTGCCCATGCTCCTGCTGCAGGTGACGCCCCATCAGCAGGTTGAATTTCTGGTCGGTGCCACCGAGCTCGAGGTCGGCCTTCAGCGCCACCGAGTCGTAGCCCTGCATCAGCGGGTAGAGGAACTCGTGCACCGAGATCGGCGTGCCGGCGGCAAACCGCCTGGCGAAATCGTCGCGCTCCATCATGCGCGCCACCGTGTACTTGGCGGCGAGCTGGATCATGCCGCGCGCGCCGAGCGGATCGCTCCACTCGCTGTTGTAGCGGATCTCGGTGCGCGCCGGGTCCAGCACCAAGCTGGCCTGCTTGAAGTAGGTCTGGGCGTTGGCCTCGATCTGCTCGCGCGTCAAAGGCGGGCGCGTCGTGTTGCGGCCCGACGGGTCGCCGATCATCGAGGTGAAGTCGCCGATCAGAAAGATGACCTGGTGTCCCAGGTTCTGCAGCGCACGCATCTTGTTCAGCACCACGGTGTGGCCGACATGCAGGTCGGGCGCGGTCGGGTCCAGGCCGAGCTTGATGCGCAGCGGCGCGCCGGTGGCGGCCGAGCGTGCTAGCTTGGCCAGCCATTCGGCCTCGGGCAGCAGTTCGTCGCAGCCGCGCAGGCTGATCGCGAGGGCCTCCTGCACCGCGTCGGTGATCGGATGGGCGGGCGCAGAGGCTGTCACGTTTGCTGACATGGTGAGTCGGGTCGGCGGGGGTAAGTCACGGGCCGGATCCCGGTTCCGGTCGATAAAATGGTGGGGCGGTCGCAGTGCAGCCGCGTTGAGACCTTCGAGCCGTGGCAGCGAAGGCGCCGATCTTAAAGGTGCCCGCCACGGCAGACCTCTGGGCCCTGGCGCCCCTCGATCTGAAAGCAACACCGTTGGGCACCCTGGCGCAGACCGCCATCGATCTTCGAAACCTGCTGCTGCAGCACCGCCGAGCGGTGCTTGGCAGCGTTCTGGCCGTGACGACGGGCTTCGGCGTGGCAGCCTTCGCGGTGGCCCCGCTGGCGCCGGACGCGGCCGCGCTGCCGCGGCGGCTGGTCACCGAGCTGGTCCAGCCCGAACCCGTCGAGCCCCAGCTCGAAGCGCTGGCTGCGCACGCGATCGATCTCTACCGCACCGAGCAGACGCGCGCCGGCGACACGCCCGATGCGCTGTTCAAGCGCCTGGGCGTCGCCGACAGCTATGCCGCCGCCTTCCTGCGCAGCGACCCGGTCGCCCGGCGCCTGCTCGACGGCCGGGCCGGGCGCATCGTGCAGGTGCGCACGCGCGAGGACGGCAGCCTGCTCGAACTGATAGGGCGCATGCCGGCGCAGCGCGCCGAACAGATCGGCACCCACTTCACCCGCATTTCCGTGGTGCGCGACCTGCAGGACCGGCTGACAGCAAGCGAGGCCAGTGCCGAACTCGCGGCCCAGCTGCGCCTGGCCAGCGGCACGATCCACAGTTCGCTGTTTGCAGCCAGCGACGAAGCGCGCATCCCGGACGCGATCGCGATCCAGGTGGCCGAGATCTTCGCAGTCGACATCGACATGCATCGGGAGCTGCGGCGCGGCGACACCTTCGCGCTGGTCTACGAGGCGCTGACCGCCGACGGCGAACCGATCGGCTGGAACCAGGGCACCGGCCGCGTGCTGGCCGCCGAGTTCGTCAACGCCGGCCGCACGCACCAGGCGGTCTGGTATCGCGGTGCCGACGGCCGCGGCGCGTACTTCGACCTCGCCGGCGCGAGCAAGAAGCGCGCGTTCCTGACCAGCCCGATGGAGTTCTCGCGCGTGAGCTCGGGTTTCGCGATGCGCTTCCACCCGATCGCCAAGACGTGGCGCCGGCACCTCGGTGTCGACTACGCGGCGCCGACGGGCACGCCGGTGCGGGTGGTCGGCGATGGCACGGTCGACTTCGCGGGCTGGCAGAACGGCTACGGCAACGTGGTCGAAGTCAGACACAACAACCAGCGTGCAACGCTCTACGCGCACCTGTCGCGCATCGACGTCAAGAAGGGCCAGCGCCTCGAACAGGGCGATCGCATCGGCGCGGTGGGCTCCACCGGCTGGTCGACCGGGCCGCACCTGCACTTCGAATTCCGCGTCAACGGCCAGCACCAGGACCCGCTGCGCGTGGCCAAGGCCAGCGAGACGATGACGCTGCCGCCCTCGGCCAAACCGGAGTTCGACGCGCTCGCGCGAGCGATGCAGACGCAGCTCGACGTGGCCGACACCCTGGCCGGCGCCAGCGGGCGCACCGAATAGCTCCGTGAGCCTGTACATCGGCCTCATGTCGGGCACCTCGCTCGATGGGGTCGACGGAGTGCTGACCGCCTTCGACGCCGATGGCGGCTTGCAGCTCAAGGGCCACCATCACGAGCCCTTCGGCGACGCGCTGCGCTCCGAGCTGTTGGCGCTGAATGCGGCGGGCGACAACGAACTGCACCGCGCCGCGCTCGCCGCCAATGCCGTCGCACGCACCTATGCCTCGGTCGTAACGACGCTGCTGTACGAGTCGAGCACGGCCGCGCGCGACGTGCGCGCCCTCGGCGCCCATGGCCAGACCGTGCGCCACCGGCCGGGCGAATTCGACGGCACGGGCTACACCTGCCAGTTGCTCAATGGTGCGCTGCTGGCCGAGTCCACCGGCATCGACGTGGTGTGCGACCTGCGCAGCCGCGACGTGGCGGCCGGCGGCCAGGGCGCCCCGCTCGCGCCGGCCTTCCATGCGGGTGTGTTCGGCCACACCAGCGAAGCGCGCGCCGTGCTCAACCTGGGTGGCATCGCCAACCTGACCCTGCTCGAACCGGGCCAGCCTGTGATCGGCTTCGACAGCGGGCCGGCCAATGCGCTGATGGACGCCTGGTGCCTGCGCCATCGCGGCGAGGCCTTCGACGCCGATGGCACCTGGGCAGCCAGTGGCCGGGTGCAGCCCGAGCTGCTGGCGGCCCTGCTGTCCGAACCCTACTTCGCGCTGCTGCCGCCCAAGAGCACCGGCCGCGATCTGTTTCACATGGACTGGCTCGATGCGCACCTCGCCGGCCTGAGCCAGCCGGTGGCGGCCGCCGACGTGCAGGCGACCCTGGCGATGTTGACCGTAGAGTCGGTGGCGCGGGAACTCGACCGCCATGCCCCCGCCGTCCGGGCCTTGTTCGTCTGCGGTGGCGGCGCCCGCAACATGCACCTGCTGCGGCAGCTGGCCGCCCGGCTGCCCCAGGCGCGGGTATCGACGACGGCCGAACTCGGTCTGCCGGTCGACCAGGTCGAGGCCGCAGCCTTCGCATGGCTGGCCCGTCGCTTCGTCGAGCGCCGCAGCGGCAACCTGCCCGAGGTCACCGGCGCACGTGGGCTGCGCCAGTTGGGCGCTCTCTATCCCGCATAAGAACGAAGGCCGCCTTCCGGCGGCCTTCGTTGAAGTCGAGAAGCCCCGACTACGCCGAGAAGCTCGATCCGCAACCGCAGGTCGTCGTCGCGTTCGGGTTCTTGATCACGAACTGGGCGCCCTGCAGGTCTTCCTTGTAGTCGATCTCGGCGCCGACCAGGTACTGCAGGCTCATCGCGTCGATCAACAGGGTGACGCCATTCTTGGTCATCGGCGTGTCGTCCTCGTTGACGACCTCGTCGAAGGTGAATCCGTACTGGAAGCCCGAGCAACCCCCGCCCTGGACGAAGACACGTAGCTTGAGCTCCGGATTGCCTTCCTCGTCGACCAGCTGCTTGACCTTGTCGGCCGCGCTGTCGGTGAAGACCAGTGGGGGTGGCAGCTCGTCGGTCGACGGGACAAGAGGTTCGGCAACGGCGTTCATGGCGGGTTTCCTGGTGTCTGTGTCAGAGGCGGCTCGAGGCTGCCAGCTTCAGCGCGGGCCGTTCTTCGCTCGGCTTGATCGTGCGCACTTCGCCGTCAATGGCCGCGCCTTGGTGCATCTCGATCGTGCCGTACCGCACGTCGCCCTCGATGCGGGCCTTGGGTTGCAACTCGAGCAGCTCGTCGCACTCGACCGGACCGATCACGGTACCGTTGATGATCACATGGCCGCCCTTGACCTTGCCCACGACCCGGGCTTTCTCGCTGATCACGAGCAGATTGCGCGCCTCGCCGACCGCCACCACATCGCCGTGAACCTCGCCGTCGATGCGCAGGCCCTCTTCATAGCGGACCTCGCCATGCACTACGGTGCCCTCGCCGATCAGGCTGCGAATGGGGGGCTGCTTCTTCGCGACGGACCACATGAGCGGTCTCCTTTCACAATTTGACGGTCTGGCTGGCGCGTACTCCGCCACTGCTGTCGAGCACCCGGACCTGAACCGTTTTTACCACGGCAGGCAGCGGGTGGTCGATCAGACCTTCGACGCGCGCGTACTGCTTCACTGAGATGGCCCGCGGACCACCCTCGGGCGAGAAGGTCCAGGGCTTGCCGTCGAGCGTGCCGGCGAGCTGCAACTCGTAGCGACCCTTGAACTCGGCCGGCGACTTGCCGCTTTGCATCACCAGCAGCTGGTAGCGCAGCTGCCCTGGCTGCAGTTCCTCGGCCTGCAGTGCCCGCACGGCGAGGCCCCCACCCGAGGTCGGCAACAGTCGCTCGAAGAAACCGAGGTCGGCCTTCAGCGCCAGCACCTCGGCTTCGGCCTGGCGCAGTTGCTGGTTCAGCCGGTCCTGCGTCGCCCGCTCGGCCTTGAGCAGGCTGTCGGCGGTGTTGGCGATCGACTGGGCGCGCTCGCGTTCCTCACGCAGCGTCTTGAGCTCGTCGCGCAACTGCGCCAACTCTTCCTTGGCTCCGCGCTCCAGGCCGGCAATCTCCTTGCCGAACTCGAAGGCCCACAGCGCCAGCGCGGCCGAAAACCCGAAGGCCACCGCCAGCACCACCCAGCGCAGCGGCCAAGGCAGGTGGCTGCGCACGATCATGCGCGGGGCGCTGATCGACAGGCGGCGGCGGAGCAGTTTCCAGCGCATCGGATCCTTGAAACGAACGAGGCCGCAATCTTGCGGCCTCGGATCGACTTTGCGTGTAGCGAAAGGTTCAGCGCTTGCTGAACTGCTTGCGCCGGCGCGCGCCGTGCAGACCGACCTTCTTGCGCTCGACCTCGCGCGCGTCACGCGTCACGAAACCGGCCTGACTCAGGCTGGGCTTGAGCGCCGCGTCGCAGTCGATCAGCGCACGGGTAATGCCGTGGCGCACCGCGCCGGCCTGGCCGGACTCGCCGCCACCGTGCACGTTGACCTTGATGTCGAAGGCCGCGTCGTTGTTCGTCAGCAGCAGGGGCTGTTTGACGACCATGATCGAGGTCTGGCGGCCGAAGTACTGCTCTACCGACTTGCCATTGACCAGAATCTGGCCGCTGCCCTTCTTGATGAACACACGTGCCACCGACGACTTGCGGCGGCCCGTGCCGTAGTTCCAATTGCCGATCATCGTCGCTCCTTAGATCGCCAGCGGCTTGGGTTGCTGGGCCGTGTGGGGGTGCGACGCGCCGGCGTACACCTTCAGCTTCTTCACCATCGCGTAGCCGAGCGGGCCCTTGGGCAGCATGCCCTTGACCGCCTTCTCCAGGGCGCGCCCCGGATGCTTGGCTTGCATGTCCTTGAACTTGGTGGCGTAGATGCCGCCCGGATGGCCCGAGTGGCGGTAGTACACCTTGTCTTCGGCCTTGTTGCCGGTGACGCGGATCTTGTCGGCGTTGACGACGATGATGAAATCGCCGGTATCGACGTGAGGCGTGTAGATGGCCTTGTGCTTGCCGCGCAAACGGAGTGCCACTTCGCTGGCGACACGTCCGAGCACCTTGTCGGTGGCATCAAGCACAAACCATTCATGCTTCACTTCGGCCGGCTTGGCGCTGAAGGTCTTCATGAGGGTCTTTCGACGTTGGTTGTCAGGCGGCTCAAGGCTTTCGGGAACCGTTCCCGCAAGCCTCCCGAGGCGCCGCTTATGGGGTGTCGCGGCCTCTCAGGCTCTTCCCGCCGCCGGCAGGAAAGCCAAAGATTGTAGCCGATCGGTTCTGCGCGCCGTGCCGCCAGGCGGCCGGCCTTGGAGAGGTTCACTCATCAGCGGCACGCTGGTTCGGTTAGTATAGGGTAAACCCGAATCCAATCCATGCCCTCGACCCTCGACCGCACCACCTCCCCCGTGGAAGCGCCAAAGCCCGGCACGATGCTGCATTGGGTGCCGGTGAGGTCGCTCGCCGAACGGCACCGACCGCGCATCTTGGCCCACCTGCTCGCATTGCCGCCACACGACCGGTATCTGCGCTTCGGCTACGCCGCATCAGACGCGCAGATCGCGCGCTATGCCGAACTGATCGACTTCGGCCGCGACGAGGTGTTCGGCATCTTCAACCGCAGGTTGGAACTGATCGCCCAGGCCCATCTCGCCGGCCTGCCGGACCGTCGAGAGGCGGAGTTCGGCGTCTCTGTCCTACCGCATGCCCGCGGACGAGGCTATGGCGGGCGTCTGTTCGACCATGCCGTATTGCACGCACGCAACCGCGGTGTCGACATCTTGCTGGTGCATTTGCTGGCCGAGAACACGGCGATGCTCAAGATCGCCCGCAACGCAGGCGCCACGGTTGAGCGCGACGGCGGTGAGGCGCTTGCTCGCTTGCGGCTGCCGCCGGAGGATTTGCGATCCCGATTCGATGCGCTGGTGGAGGACGGCGTGGCCGAGATCGACTACCACCTCAAGATGCAGGCGCGCCGCGTTGCCGACGCGCTAGACGTGATCGACGAGGTCAAGACACAGCTCAAGGACCTGCGCTCAACGACACCGGAGTAGCGCCTCGTTGGCCGCGACCGCGGCCCCTGCCTCGGGGGTTGGTGCCCCTCCAGTGGCCGGTCGCCAGCAGTTAACATGCAGGCACTTGAAACCAATTGTCGCGGCGGCTGTCCCGCGCTGGCGGCACCGCCTGCTGCACCCCAATGGAAGCCCTGTTGCCGTGGATCCTCGCGTCGGTCGTCCTCGTGGCGCTCGCCGCCATGTTGCTGGCATGGCGCCTGCCGCGTCGAAGCGCGCAGCAGCCGAAGCCGCTTCCAAGCGAGTGGGCGCTCGCCCCCAGGCCAGTGTTTTCGACCGACGAGCGGCGCGTGTACCGGCAGCTGCGCGAAGCGCTGCCGCATCACATCGTGCTGTCCAAGCTGCCGCTGGTGCGCTTTTGCCAGCCCAGCGACCCGAATGAAGTCCGCTACTGGTACGAGTTGCTGGGCTCGATTCATGTCACCTTCGCCATCTGCAGCGCCAACGGGCGCGTGCTGGCCGCGATCGACCTCGACACCGACCGTGGCAATTCGAGACGCATCACTCAGATCAAGCAGTCGGTGCTGGGCGCCTGCCGCGTGCGCTACCTGCGCTGCCCGGTGGACAACCTGCCGTCGATCGCCGAACTGCAGTTGCTCGTGCCGCAGGCTGCTGCCGCCTCGCGTGGGCCGCAGCCCGCACCGAGCCGGCCACAGCCGCACGCTGATGGCGCAACCGAAGCCGGCCCGACGCGACGTCGGCCCGAACGCGCGACGCTTTGGCAGGACTCGAGCTTCTTCCAGGACTCGTTCTTCGCACCCGACAACCGGCTCGACGTCAGTGTCCCGGGTGAATTGGGCGGGTACGACACGCGGCAATCGCCCCGTACCTCGTTGCCCGCCGACGCTCGCGACAGCGCGTCCGGCTCGGACAGCGCCCCCGGCGCGGGGGAAGCTGAACGCCTGCAGGGCACAGGCACCCACAACTGAGACCTTGATGCGCGCGCCGACAATGCGCGCATGACCAGCGACTCACCCAGACCGGCACCGGCCTATGCCGGACTCGAACCGACGACGGTGCTCGACGCACTCGACGCGCTCGGCCTGCGTGGCGATGGCCGGCTGCTGCAACTGAACTCCTACGAGAACCGCGTCTACCAGGTTCATCTCGAAGATGGCCACGTGGTGGTGGCCAAGTTCTACCGCCCGGGCCGTTGGACCGACGCGCAGATTCTCGAAGAGCACGGCTTCGCGCGCGAGCTGGCCACCGCCGACGTCCCGGTGGTGCCGCCGAACCTGCTGGCCGCCGTCGACGGATCGGCGCATCTCGTCGGCGACCCACCCACCTTGGCGCATGTGCGGTCGGGTCCGGCCGAACACCGCGTCGCCGTCAGTGCGCGCCATGCCGGACACGGCCCCGAACTCGAGAACCCGGCCGTACTGCAGTGGCTCGGTCGCTTCCTCGGCCGCGTGCACGCCATCGGGCAGCAGGCGCGCTTCACCCACCGGCGCTCGATCGGCCCGGCGTGGGTCGTCGCGGCGCGCGAACGCCTGGCAGCCGGCGAACACATCCCGCCCGCCGAGCGCAGGCCCTGGCTGCGCCGCTGCGACGAGGCGCTTGCCCTGATCGAGCAGGCCTTTGCGGCGCCGCCATTCCAGAGCCTGCGCCTGCACGGCGACTTCCACCCCGGCAACGTGATGTGGCGCGATGAGGGCCCGCATGTGGTCGATCTGGACGACGCCGTCAACGGCCCGGCGGTGCAGGACCTGTGGATGCTGCTGTCAGGCGACGCGGCCGCGATGCGCGCGCAGTTTGCAGACCTGCTCGAGGGCTATCGCGTGTTCATGCCATTCGACGAGCGCGAACTCGCGCTGATCGAGCCGCTGCGCACGCTGCGCATGATCTGCCACAGCGACTGGATCGCGCAGCGCTGGAGCGACCCCGCGTTCCCGATCGCCTTTCCCTGGTTCGGCAGCGCCGGCTACTGGTCGCAGCAGACGATCCAGCTCGCCGAACAGGTCGAGGCGATGCGCGAGCCGCCGCTCACGCTCAGCTAGCCGCAGTCAGCAGGCGCGTCACGCGCTGCACATGTGCCGCCGGGTCTTCGAGCTGCCCGCCTTCGGCCAGCCAGGCCTGGTCGAACAGCAGGTGTGCCAGGTCGTCGAAGTGCGCCGCATCGACCTCCAGCCGCTTCACCAGCGGGTGGTCCGCGTTGACCTCGAGGATCGGCTGGCTCGCGGGCGCACCCTGCCCGGCCTGCTTGAGCATGCGTGCGAGGTGCGCGCTCATGTCGCCCTCCTCGACGACGATGCAGGCAGGCGAATCGACCAGTCGGGTGCTGGCGCGCACGTCCTTGACACGGTCCTTCAGCGCCTGCTTCAGCCTGTCCTGCATCGGCTTGAAAGCTTCGGCTGCCGCCTCGGCCGCCTTCTTCTCTTCCTCGTCCTGCAACTGCCCCAGGTCCACCGAGCCCTTGGCCACGCTCTGCAGCGGCCGGCCTTCGTACTCGAAGAGATGCGCGAGCATCCACTCGTCCACGCGATCGACGAGCAGCAGCACCTCGATGCCCTTCTTGCGGAAGACCTCGAGCTGCGGGCTCGACTTGGCGGCCAGCAGCGAGTCGGCCGTCACGTAGTAGATGCTCTCCTGGCCTTCCTTCATGCGCGACACGTAGTCGGCCAGCGACACACCCTGGGTGTCGGTCGTGGCATGGGTCGAGGCGAAGCGCAGCAGCTTGGCCAGTCGCTCCGAGTTGGCGTGGTCCTCGCCGACGCCCTCCTTGATGACCGCACCGAACTCCTTCCAGAATGCGGCGTACTTGTCCTTCTGGTTCTCGGCCAGGTCCTCGATCATCGACAGCACGCGCTTGGTCGCGCCTTCGCGGATCGTCTTCACGTCGCGACTTTCCTGCAGCAACTCCCGGCTGACGTTCAGCGGCAGGTCGGCCGAGTCGATCACGCCCTTGACGAAGCGCAGGTAGGTCGGCATCAGGGCCTGTGCGTCGTCCATGATGAACACGCGCTTGACGTACAGCTTGACGCCGGCGCGCCGATCGCGGTTCCACAGATCGAACGGCGCCTTGGCCGGGATATAGAGCAGCTGCGTGTACTCGCTGCGTCCCTCGACCTTGTTGTGCGTGTAGGCCAGCGGCGCGTCCGAGTCGTAGCTGATCTGCTTGTAGAACTCCTGGTACTGCGCGTCGGTCACCTCGCTCTTGGGCCGGGTCCACAGCGCGGCGGCCTTGTTGACCGTCTCCCATTCGTCGGTCATCTTGTACTCGGCCTTCTCGCCGATCCACTCTTCCTTGCGCATCAGGATCGGCAGCGAGATGTGGTCCGAGTACTTGCTGATGATCGACTTCAGCTTCCAGGTCTTGGCGAACTCCTCTTCACCCTCGCGCAGGTGCAGGATCACGTCGGTGCCGCGCGCCGGCTTGTCGATCGACTCGACCTCGAACTGGCCCGAGCCGTCGCTGGTCCAGCGCACGCCCTGGTTCGGCGCCAGGCCCGCACGGCGCGACTCGACCGTGATGCGGTCGGCGACGATGAAGCCCGAGTAGAAGCCGACGCCGAACTGGCCGATCAGGTTGGCGTCGCCTTTCTTTTCGCCCAGCTTGGCCAGGAAGTCGCGCGTGCCGCTCTTGGCGATCGTTCCCAGGTGCTCGATCGCCTCGGCCTCGCTCATGCCGATGCCGTTGTCGCGGATCGTGATGGTCTTGGCTTCGGCGTCGAAGAAGACGCGGATCTCGAGGTTCGGCGCGTCTTCGTACAAGCCAGGCGCGTCCAGTGCCTCGAAGCGCAGTTTGTCGCAGGCGTCGCTGGCGTTGGACACCAGCTCGCGCAGGAAGATCTCCTTGTTCGAGTACAGCGAGTGGGTGACCAGGTGCAGGATCTGCTGCACTTCGGCCTGGAAGGCATGGGTGTGTTTCTGGCTCATGGGGTTCGATGCAGTGGCACGATGGCGCGCGACGTGCGGCCGGAGCGGGTATTTTCAAGCCTGCGCGTCATGGCGGCCCCGAGCCGGCCGTCCAGACATGGCAGCCCCCTTTTGGCTGTCCCTTCCAGGAGAAACTCGATGCACGAATACTTGTTGCTGCTGCACGAAACCCCGGGCGACTTCGCCGGCCTGTCCCCGGCCCAGATGCAGGAGATCGTCGATCGCTACTCGGCCTGGGCCGGCGAGATGGCCCAGCGCGGACTGCTGGTCTCGGGCAAGAAGCTGGTCGACGACGGTGGCCGCCACCTGCGCCTGGGGCCGGTCGCACCGCTGGCCAGCGACGGCCCGTACGCCGAGGCCAAGGACGTGATCGGTGGCCTGTTCATCATCAAGGCCGACAACGATGCACAGGCCGAGACGCTGGCTGCCGAGTGCCCGCACCTGCATGGGCGCAACTGGGTCGAGATCCGCCGCATCGATCCGGTGTAGGTGCAGGAACTCGACCCCCTGTTGCGCGCGCAGCGCGGCCGGCTGGTCGCGCTGCTCACGCGCACGCTCGGCCTGGCCCATCTCGCGCTGGCCGAGGACGCGGTGCAGACCGCCAGCCTGCGCGCGCTCGACCGCTGGCCGCGTGACGGCGTGCCCGACAACCCCGCCGGCTGGCTTTACCGGGTCGCCCGCCATGCCGCGATCGACGCATTGCGGCACGACGCGCCGCTGCAGCCGCTCGACGAGGACGAAAGCGGTGACGCCACGCTGCCCACCGTCGCACCCCCGGCAGGCCGCTTCGCCGGCGAACTCGACGACGACGAGCTCGCGCTGCTGTTCGCCGCCTGCCACCCGGCGTTGCCGGTGGCGTCGCAGGTGGCGCTGGCCCTGCGCGCCCTGCGCGGCTTCGAGCTCTCGACCATCGCCGACGGGTTGCTCTGCAGCGAGGCCGCGCTGGCGCAGCGCCTGGCGCGTGCGCGCCGCGAGCTGCGCGACCTGCCGCTGGGCGTGCCCGCCGGACAGGAACTCGCGCCGCGGCGCGACGCCGTGCTCTCGGCCCTGCTGCTGATGTTCAACGCGGGCTGGCAGGCCGAGGCCCGCGAGGCGCGCGAACTGTGCTGGGACGCGATCCGCCTCGCGCGGGCGCTGGCGGCGCACCCTGCGGTCGCCCATCCCGACGCCGACGCCCTGGCGGCGCTGCTGTTGTTGCACGGCGCACGCCTGACCGGCCGCCACGACGAAGCCGGCCAACTCGTGCCGCTGGCCGGCCAGCCACGTGATCGCTGGGACCAGGGCATGCGGCGCCTCGGGCTGGCGCACTTGGCCCACGGCCAGCGTGCGGTGGCGCTGTCGCGCTACCACCTGCAGGCCGGCATCGCAGCCGAGCATGCACTGGCAACCGATTACGCGCGCACGAACTGGCCGCGCATCGTCGGCTACTACGAAACCCTGCTGGCGCTGGACGGTGGCGCGGCACCTCGCCTGTCGCACGCCATCGCACTGGCCGAGGCCGGCGAGCCGACGCGTGCCTGCACCGCACTGGAAACGCTGCTGCCGGAGGTGCCCGAGGCCTTGCGGCCCCATGCCCATGCCGCGCTGTCGCACGCGCTGTGGCGGCTGGACGACCTCGACGGCGCGGCCGCGCAACTCGACGCGGCGATCGCCCACGCCCGCAACGACGCCGATCGCCGCCTGCTGCAGCGCCGCCGCGCGAGCCAGTTCGGTCAGCGGTAGCGCGCCACCGTCAGCCCGTCCATGTCGATCGGCGGCTTGCGCCCGCCAATCAGCGCCGCCATCACCTTGGCGGTGCCGGCGGCCATGGTCCAGCCGAGCGTGCCGTGGCCGGTGGCGAGCCACAAGTTGGGCATCTCGGTGCCCCCCACCACCGGCGTGCCGTCGGGTGTCATCGGCCGCAGGCCACACCAGAACTCGCTGCGCCCGAGGTCGCCGCCGTCGGGGAACAGGTCGGCCACCACGTGCATCAGCGTGTGCCGCCGCGCCTCGTGCAGCTTGAGCGTGTAGCCGGCCAACTCGGCCGTACCGCCGACGCGGATGCGGTCGCCCAGGCGCGTGATCGCGATCTTGTGCGTCTCGTCCATCACGGTCGACTCGGGCGCACCCGCCGGGTCGGTGATCGGCAGCGTGATCGAGTAGCCCTTGACCGGGTAGACCGGGAGGTCGATGCCCAGCGGCGCCAGCAGCGGCGTCGATTGACTGCCCAGCGCCACGAGGTAGGCGTCGCCCTGCACCCGGCCCTGGTCGGTCACCACGCCGGTGATGCGCTTGCCATCGGTCAGCAGCGAGCGGATCGACTCGGAAAAGCGCAGCTTCGCCCCTTTGGCCGCGGCCAGCTCGGCGATGCGGTTGGTGAACTTGAAGCAGTCGCCGGTCTCGTCGCCCGGCAGGCGCAGGCCGCCGACGAACTTGTCGCGCACGCGCGCCAGCGCCGGCTCGTATTCGATGCAGCCGCCGCGACCGAGCACCTGGTAGGGCACGCCAAAGCGGTCGAGGATCTCGGTGTCCTTGGCCGTGCCGTCGAGCTGCTGCTGGGTGCGAAACAGCTGCAGCGTGCCCTGCATGCGCTCGTCGTAGGCAATGCCGGTGGCCTCGCGCAGCGCCTTCATGCAGTCGCGGCTGTACTCGGCCAGACGCACCATGCGGCCCTTGTTCAGCTCGTAGCGCGCCGCCGTGCAGTTGCGCAGCATCGCCAGGATCCAACCGATCATCGGCCAGTCCAGGTGCGGCCGCAGCACCAGCGGCCGGTGCTCCATCAGCAGCCACTTGATCGCCTTGATCGGCACGCCCGGTCCGGCCCAGGGCGCCGAGTAGCCGGGCGAGACCTCGCCGGCATTGGCATAGCTGGTCTCGAGCGCAGGCCCCGGCTGGCGGTCGATCAGCGTCACCTCATGCCCGTCGCTCGCCAGCTCATAGGCCGCGGTACAGCCGATCACCCCGCCGCCCAGCACCAACACCTTCATTCGCGCTCGCCTCCTGCGCATGCAGTTTACGCAGCGAAGGCGCGACAATGCCCCCCATGATCACGCCCGACGTCGCCCCCCGCCGCGAATTCAACGACCCCGACGCCGCGCTGACCCATGCGGCGGCGATCTACGACGCCGGCGTCGCGCACCTGCGCGGCCAGTTGCAGTCCTTCCTCGACGGCAACCTGCCCGGCGAGCGCGTGCGGGCCACCTACCCTTATGTGCGCATCCGCGTCGACACCGTGCTACGCGCCGACTCGCGCCTGGCCTACGGTTTCGTGGCCGGCCCGGGGCGCTACGAGACCACGCTGACGCGGCCCGACATCTTTGCCGAGTATTACCGCGAGCAGTTCCGCCTGCTGCTGCGCAACCACGCGGTCGCGCTCGAGGTGGGCGCGAGCGACGAACCGATCCCGGTGCATTTCTCGCTGGCCGAGGACGACCACCTCGAAGGCACGCTGACGCCGCAGCGCCGCCAGCTGATGCGCGACCTGTTCGACCTGCCCGACCTGGCCGCGATGGACGACGGCATCGCCAACGGCACGCTTGACCCCGGCCCGCGCGAAGCGAGGCCGCTGGCGCTGTTCACCGCGCCGCGGGTGGACTACTCGCTGCATCGGCTGCGCCACTACACCGGTACCCGGCCCGAGCACTTCCAGAACTTCGTGCTGTTCACGAACTACCAGTTCTACATCGACGAATTCATCAAGCTCGGTCGCGAGACGATGGTCCAGGCCGGCTGCGAATACAGCGCCTTCATCGAGCCGGGCAACGTGACCACGCGACGCGGCGGCGCCAGCGAGGGCACGCCACCGCCGCGCCTGCCGCAGATGCCGGCCTACCACCTGGTGCGCCCGGACCACTCCGGCATCACGATGGTCAACATCGGCGTCGGCCCGGCCAACGCCAAGAACATGACCGACCACATCGCGGTGCTGCGCCCGCATGCGTGGGTCATGCTCGGCCATTGCGCGGGCCTGCGCAACACGCAGCAGCTGGGCGACTACGTGCTGGCTCACGGCTACGTGCGCGAGGACCATGTGCTCGACGAGGAGTTGCCGCTGTGGGTGCCGATTCCCGCGCTGGCCGAGATCCAGGTCGCGCTCGAGCGCGCGGTGGCCGACGTGACGCAGCTCAAGGGCTACGAGTTGAAGCGCGTCTTGCGCACCGGCACCGTGGCCACCACCGACAACCGCAACTGGGAGCTGCTGCCGCACCCGGGCCCCGAGCGCCGCTTCAGCCAGAGCCGGGCGGTGGCACTCGACATGGAGAGCGCCACCATCGCCGCCAACGGTTTCCGCTTCCGTGTGCCCTACGGCACGCTGCTGTGCGTGTCCGACAAGCCGCTGCACGGCGAGATCAAGCTGCCCGGCATGGCCAACCAGTTCTATCGCGAGCGGGTCGACCAGCACCTGCGCATCGGCATGCGCGCGATCGAGTTGCTGCGCGAGGACGGCATGGGCTCCTTGCACAGCCGCAAGCTGCGCAGCTTCGCCGAGGTGGCGTTCCAGTAGACGCCAACGCGCCGCTGTCTTTACATGGCTTGACCTGGCGCAAGCACCCCTGACATACCGCCGCCACAGACTGGCGGCATGGACTTTGTCTCTCTGCGGCCTCGTCGCACGGCGCTCGCACTGTTCGTCGCCGCGGCCTGCGCGGCGGGCTGCAGCACGCTGCAAGCACCGGCCGCTGCGCCGCTGGGCGGCGCCAACACGCCCGCGCAATGGTCGGCCTCGAGCGCCGCCGCCACGGCGACCGAACTCGCCGCCTGGTGGCGCCGCTTCGGCGACCCCACGCTCGACACGTTGATTGCCGACGCGCTCACGGCCAACACCGACATCGCCGCCGCACAGGGACAACTGCGCCAGGCGCGCGCCCTGGCCGACGTGGCCGACGCCCAACGCGGTCCCTCGCTCGACGCCAGCGGTTCGGCCCAGCGCGGGCGCTCGAACTCCGCCGCGGCCAGCAGTCGCTTCCAGGCCGGACTCGACGCCGGTTGGGAGATCGACGTCTTCGGCGGCCGCCGCGCCGCCGCCACCGCCAGCGCGCTCGACGCGCGGGCCAGTGCCGCGACCTTGGCCGACGTGCAGGTGTCGGTGGCGGCCGAGGTGGCCCTGGCCTACCTGTCGCTGCGCGGCAGCGAGGCGCGCCTCACGATCGCGCAGGACAACCTCGCGAGCCAGCAGGAGACGCTGCAGATCACCGAGTGGCGAGTGCAGGCCGGTCTGGCCACCTCGCTGAACGCCGAGCAGGCCCGCGCCGCCGTCGAGCAGACGCGCGCGCAGTTGCCCGCGCTGCAGAAGGCGGCTGCGCTGTCGCGCCACCAGTTGGCACGGCTCACCGGCCGCCACGTTGCCGAACTGCCGGCGCTCGCTGCCGGCCCGCTGCCCGCCGCCCCGGCCGACCTGGCATTGGCCTTCCCCGCCGACACGCTGCGCCAGCGCGCCGATGTGCGCGCGGCCGAGGCGCGCGTGGCCGCCGCCGCACAGCGCGTCGTGCAGGCCGACGCTGCGCGCCACCCCTCGTTCTCGCTCAGCGGCTCGCTCGGTCTGTCGGCGCTGACGCTGTCGGGCCTGACCGGCGGCGGCGCGGTCGCCAGCTCGCTGCTGGCCGGTGTGTCGCTGCCGATCTTCGACGGCGGTGCGGCCAAGGCCCAGGTCAATGCACAACACGCTGCCTTCGACGCCGCACAGACCGCTTGGCGCGCCGGTGTGCTCGGCGCGTTGAAGGAAGTCGAGGACGCCCTGGTCACCCTGCAGCGCGACCGCGAACGCCTGGCTTCGCTGACCCGCGCCTCGGAAGCGGCCGCCAACGCCGCCCTGCTCGCACTCCAGCGCTACGCGAGCGGCCTGGTCGACTTCCAGACCGTGCTCGAGACACAGCGCTCGCAGCTCTCGGCGCAGGACAGCGTCGCCGGCGCGACGGTGGACGTCGCGACCGACCACGTGCGCCTGTACAAGGCCCTGGGCGGCGGTTGGCAGCCCGATGCGCCGCTGGCGTCGGCCCGTTGAGCACCCAAACCCTATGAGCCCCACACCGCACCCCGCCACCCAAGTCCACGTCTCGGCCTTGCTCGGCGACGCCGCGCCGCGCCCCTGGTGGCGCCGGCCGACCCCCTGGATCGCCGCGGGCGTCGCCCTCGCGGCGCTGGCCGGCCTCTGGTTCTGGCAAGGCCAGCGCGCCGCCCAGGCCGCTCCGAGCTACGTGACCGAGAAGCTCGTGCGCGCCCCGCTTGTCGTCACCGTCAGCGCCGACGGCACGCTGCAGCCGACGCGCTCGGTCAACATCGGCAGTGAACTGTCGGGCACCGTCGCGCGCGTGCTGGTCGACGTGAACGACCGCGTCAAGAAGGGCCAGGTGCTGGTCGAGCTCGACACCGCGAAGCTGCGCGACCAGATCACGCGCTCGCGCGCTGCGCAGAGTTCAGCGCAAGCCGCCGTCGCACAGGCCGGCGCGACGCTGAAGGAAGCGCAAGGCAACCTGGCGCGGCTCGATGAAGTGTTCAAGCTCTCGGGCGGCAAGGTGCCCGCGCAGGCCGAACTCGACACCGCGCGCGCCACCGTCGAGCGCGCGCAGGCCGAGCAGGCGAGCGCACGCGCCAATGTGGCCAGCGCGCAGGCGCAGTTGTCCACCGACGAGACCAACCTGTCCAAGGCCTCGATCCGCTCGCCGATCGACGGCGTGGTGCTGACCCGCACGGTCGACCCCGGCAACGCGGTGGCCGCGTCGCTGCAGGCCGTCACGCTGTTCACGATCGCCGAGGACCTCACCAAGCTGCAGCTCGAAGTCAACGTCGACGAGACCGATGTCGGCCTGGTGGCCAACGGCCAGCAAGCCACGTTCACCGTCGGCGCCTACCTGAACCGGCGCTACCCGGCGGCGGTGACGCGCGTGGCCTTCGGCTCGACCAAGACCGACAACGTGGTCACCTACACCACACGCCTGGACGTGAACAACCAGGACCTGACGCTGCGCCCCGGCATGACCGCCACCGCGACCATCCGCACCAGCGACCGTGCGCCGGCGCTGCTGGTGCCCAACACCGCGCTGCGCTTCACGCCGAGCGACGCGGGCGCCGCGGCGGCTGCCGCCTCCAGCCCCAGCATCGTGTCGCGCCTGATGCCGCGCCCGCCCGGCGCCGTGGCGCGGCGCGGTGCGACGCAGTCCAACGCGACGGGTGGCAGCCGCCAGCTCTGGCTGCTGCGCAACGGCAGGCCGGTCGCCATGCGCGTGACCGTCGGCGCGAGCGACGGCCGCCGCACCGAGGTCTCGTCACCCGAGCTCGCCGAGGGCGACGCCGTGATCGTCGACCAGCGCAGCAACGGGGCCGCGAAGTGACCGAGCCGTTGATCCGCCTGCGCGGCATCACCAAGACCTACGGCCAGGGCGAGGTTGCGTTCCAGGCCCTCAAGGGCGTGGACCTGGACATCGACGCGAGCGACTTCGTCGCGATCATGGGGCCGAGCGGCTCGGGCAAGTCCACCGCGATGAACACGCTCGGCTGTCTGGACGTGCCCACCCGCGGCGACTACCTGTTCCGCGGCGTGGCGGTGCAGAAGCTCACGCGCGACGAACGCGCACGCCTGCGGCGCAAGTACTTCGGCTTCGTGTTCCAGGGTTTCAACCTGCTGGCGCGCACCACGGCGCAGGAGAACGTGGAGCTGCCGCTGCTCTACCGCGGCGAGAGTGCCGCGGCACGCCACGAACAGGCGCGCGCCGCGCTGGCGTCGGTGGGTCTGGCGGGCTGGGAGCACCACACCCCGGCCGAACTCTCGGGCGGGCAGCAGCAGCGCGTCGCGATCGCACGCGCCATCGTCACCAACCCCGAACTGCTGCTCGCCGATGAGCCGACCGGCAACCTCGACACGCAGCGCGGCCAGGAGATCATGCAGTTGCTCACGCGCCTGAACGTCGATCGCGGCATCACGGTGATCATGGTCACGCACGAGGCGGACATGGCGGCATACGCGAAGCGCGTCGTGCGCTTCGTCGACGGCCGTGTCGAGAGCGATCGTCGCCAGGCGCAGGCCACGGTCGTCGAGGTGGCCTGAGATGTGGCTCAGCACCCTGCTGCTCGCGCTGCGAGAGATCCGGCGCAACCTGCTGCGTTCGTTCCTGACGATGCTGGGCATCGTGATCGGGGTCGGCGCGGTGATCACGATGGTGACGCTGGGCAACGGTGCCACGCGCGCCGTGCAGTCGCAGATCGCCAGCCTGGGCAGCAACCTGCTGATGGTGCTGCCCGGCCAGCGCATGGGACCGGGCGGCGGTGGCGGGCCGGCCTTCAACGTCGGCGACGTCGAGGCCATTGCGTCGCAGATCGGCGGCGTGCGCCTGGTCGCGCCCGAGGTACGCAGCAGTGGCACGCTGGTGGCCAACGGCAAGAACTGGGGTGCGAGCCTGACCGGCTCGACCCAGGACTGGTTCTCGGTCAGCAACTGGAGCTTCGCCAGCGGCCGCGGCTTCGAGCCCGACGAGGAGCGCGTCGGCGCGGCCGTGTGCGTGATCGGCGCGACGGTGCGGCGCGAACTGTTCGGCAGCGCCGACCCCGTCGGCGAGCAGGTGCGGGTCAAGAAGTTCTCCTGCACCGTGGTCGGCCTGCTCAACGCCAAGGGCCAGGGCGCGATGGGCAACGACCAGGACAACCTGCTCGTGCTGCCGCTGACGACGATGCAGCGCCGCGTGGTCGGCCACACCCGTCTCAACACGATCCTGGTGTCGATGCGCGACAGCACCGACGCGGACACCATGAAGGCCGGCCTGCGCGACCTGATGCGCGAGCGCCGCAAGCTGGCCGAGAACGAGGACGACAACTTCAACGTGCTCGACACGCGCCAGATCGCCGACACGATGAGCGGCACGACGCAGGTGATGACGATGCTGCTCGGCGCCGTGGCTGCGGTCAGCCTGGTGGTCGGCGGCATCGGCATCATGAACATCATGCTGGTCAGCGTCACCGAGCGAACGCGCGAGATCGGCGTGCGCCTGGCGATCGGCGCGCTCGAGCGCGAGGTGCTGCTGCAGTTCCTGATCGAGGCCGTGGTGCTGGCGGCGCTGGGCGGCCTGATCGGCCTGATGCTGGCCACCGGCACCTCGCTGGCGCTGGCGCGACTGATGCAGATTCCCTACCAGTTCGACCCGGCGATCAACCTGCTGTCGTTCGGCTTCTCGGCCGCGATCGGCGTCGTCTTCGGCTACTTCCCGGCACGGCGCGCGGCGCGGCTCGACCCGATCGACGCACTGCGCCACGAGTAGCGCGCCCGCGCTTCAGGACAGCGCGGGCTCGATCGCACGCAGGATCGCGGCACGCTGGCGCGCATCGGGCAAGGGCCCGCGCAGCGCGGCGAGGTTCTGCGCCACGTGTTCGGGGTTCGTCGTTGCGGGGATCGCCACCGTCACGGCCGGGTGCGCCAGCTCCCACTTCAGCACCAGCGTCGCCCAATGCGAACAGCCGAGGTCGGCGGCCACGGGCGACAGCGGCGTGCGGGCCAGGCGCGCCAGCAGGTCGCCACCGTCGAAGGGCCGATTCACGATCACCGCCACGCCGCGCGAAGCCGCCAGTGCCATCAGCGGCTCGGCGCTGCGGTCGACCGGGCTGTAGGTGAGCTGCACGAAGTCCAGCCCGCGCTCGCTGCGCAGGATGTGCTCCACCACCTCGCCGTCGCGCCCATGCGAGACCGTGACGCCGACGTAGCGCACGAGGCCGCGCGCCTTCCACTCGCGCAAGGTCGGCAGGTGCGAACGCCAGGCAAGCAGGTTGTGCACCTGCATCAGGTCCACCCGCGGCAGGCGCCACAGCGCGAGCGAGCGCCGCATCTGCGTCGGGCCGTACGGCCCGAGCGGCGTCCAGACCTTGGTGGCCGAGAACAGGCGCGGCTCGGGCCGCGCCAGCAGCTCGCCCAGCACCGCCTCGGCCTGGGCGTACATCGGCGACGAGTCCACGAGCCGACCGCCTTCGGCGAAGAAGCGGTCGAGCACCGCGGCGCGGCGCGCCATCGCACCCGCGTCGTCGGTCGGGACATGGAAAGTGAGCCAGGTACCCAGGCCCACGGCCGGCAGGCGCTCGCCGGTCGACGGGATGGCGCGCGTCATCAGCGCCGGCTGGCCCGACGCCATGCCGGGCAGCCCGAGCCCCAGGACCAGCAAGCCGCGCCGTTTCATGACGCGGGTTGTAGCACCGGCGGCACGGGGCGGTCCTGGAAATCCATGGGAGGTGTGTTGTTGACTAATCAACAGATATGTTTGATACTCTACCAATGTCCTGGTGCCTGCTCGTGCTCTCACTGCCGACCGACAACGCCGCCGCCCGCATGCGCGCCTGGCGCGCGCTCAAGGCCTGCGGCGCGGCGGTGCTGCGCGATGGCGTCTATGCGCTGCCCGACGGCGCGAGTCACCGGGCACAGCTGCGCGAGATCGCCGACGACGTGCGGGCCAACGACGGCATGGCCCGCGTGCTGGGCGGCGTCGACGGCGACGCCGCCGACGGACCGATCGAGCCGCTGTTCGACCGCGCGGCCGACTTCGCCGCACTCGTCGCCGAAACGCGCCAGGCCGCTGTGGCCGCCTCGCCGGCCACGGCGGCCGAGTCCGTGCGACATGCGCGGCGCTTGCGCAAGGCGCTCGACCAGCTGTGCGCGATCGACTTCTTTCCGGGCGAAGCGCAACGCCAGGCCGTCGAAGCCGTGGCCGAGTTCGAGCTGCAGCTGGCCCGGCTGGACTCGCCGGACGAACCGCGCGCGGTGCCCGCCGGCGTGCCCAAGGTCGACCCCGCCGCCTACCGCGGCCGGCTCTGGGTCACGCGCCGCCGCCCGTGGGTGGACCGGCTGGCCTGCGCCTGGCTGATCCGCCGCTTCATCGACCCCAAGGCACGCTTCGCGTGGCTGACCGATCCGAGCGCCGCGCCGAAGCGCGCCGTGGGTTTCGACTTCGACGGGGCGACCTTCACCCATGTCGGCGCGCGCGTCAGCTTCGAGACCCTGCTCGCCGCCTTCGGCCTCGAAACGCCGGCGCTGCGGCGCCTGGGCACCGTGGTGCACAGCCTGGACGCTGGCGGCGTGATGCCGCCCGAGGCCGCTGGTGTCGAGCGCGTGCTGGCCGGCATGCGCGACGCGATCCCCGACGACGACGCCCTGATGCTGGCCGCAGCCGGCGTGTTCGAGGGCCTGTTCCAGACTTTCGAGAAAGAGGCCGCCGCATGACGACGCATGCCGACCCGACGCCGCCGCCCGCCGTGAGCTTCGGCGAGGCGCTGCGCTTCTGGTGGAAGCTGGGGCTGATCAGCTTCGGCGGCCCCGCGGGGCAGATCGCGATCATGCACACCGAACTGGTCGAGCGCCGGCGCTGGATCAGCGAGCGCCGCTTCCTGCATGCGCTGAACTACTGCATGGTGCTGCCCGGCCCCGAGGCGCAGCAACTCGCCACCTACCTCGGCTGGCTGATGCACCGCAGCTGGGGTGGCATCGTCGCCGGCGCCTTGTTCGTGCTGCCGTCGCTGGTGCTGCTGATCGCGCTGTCGTGGGTCTACATGGCCTTCGGCGACCTGCCGGTGGTGGCGGGTCTGTTCTACGGCATCAAGCCCGCGGTCACGGCCATCGTGCTGCACGCGGCCTGGCGCATCGGCTCGCGCGCGCTGAAGAACGCCTGGCTGTGGGCCATTGCGGCGGCGTCCTTCGTCGCCATCTTCGCGCTGCAACTGCCCTTCC
Organism: Aquincola sp.; assembly: GCA_022841885.1. Taxonomy (GTDB): domain Bacteria; phylum Pseudomonadota; class Gammaproteobacteria; order Burkholderiales; family Burkholderiaceae_C; genus CADEEN01. The sequence continues at coordinate 45,613 of JALHQP010000011.1, forward strand.
CGGCCATCGTGCTGGCCGCCGGCGTGGTGGGCTATGTCGGCAGCCGCGTGGCGCCCGCCCGCTTCGCGCTCGGCGGCGGCCATGGCCGCGCCGACAAGTCCTACGGTGCGGCATTGATCGACGACCACACCGCGCCGCCGCCGCATGCGCGCCACTCGGCCGCGCGCCTGGCGCGCGTGCTGGCGATCGGCCTGGCACTGTGGCTGCTGCCGATGGCGCTGCTCGCGGCCTGGGTCGGCTGGCAGGGCACCTACACGCAGATGGGCTGGTTCTTCACCAAGGCGGCGCTGCTGACCTTCGGCGGCGCCTACGCGGTGCTGCCCTACGTGTACCAGGGCGCGGTGACGCACTTCGCGTGGCTCACGCCGGCGCAGATGATCGACGGCCTGGCGCTCGGCGAAACGACGCCGGGGCCGCTGATCATGGTGGTGGCCTTCGTGGCCTTCGTCGGCGGCTGGCAGAGCCAGGAACTGGCCGCGCTGTTCGGCCCCGAGCACCGCTTCGCCGCCGGCGCCATCGCAGCCATGCTGGTGACCTGGTTCACCTTCCTGCCGTCCTTCGTGTTCATCCTGGCCGGGGGGCCGTTGGTCGAGTCCACTCACGGCGATCTGAAGTTCACCGGCCCGCTGACGGCAATCACGGCCGCGGTGGTCGGCGTGATCGTCAACCTGGCCTTCTTCTTCGGCCAGCACGTGCTCTGGCCCGAAGGGGGAGCCGGCCGCTTCGACGCCATCGCGGCCGGGCTGGCGCTGGCCGCCGCGGTCGCCCTGCTGCGCTTCAAGCGCGGCGTGATCGAGGTCATCGCGGTCAGCGCGGCGATCGGCCTCCTGGTGCATCTGTCGGCGCTGACCACGAGAGGAGGCCCGCCATGAGTCATCTCAGCACCGCCGAACTCGCGCTCTGGCAGCGCGGCGGCTTGTCCCACACCCTGATCGACGTGCGCCGCGGCGCGAAACGCAGTGCCGAGGGCGATCAGATCGCCGGCAGCCAGTGGCTGGACCCCGCGCAGTGGCTCGACTGGAAGGACCGCTTCGAAGGCGCGAGTGCACCGGTGGTTGTGTACTGCGCCCACGGGCACGAGATCAGCCAAGGCCTGGTGGCCGCGCTGCGGGCGCTGGGCGCCGACGCGCGCCACCTCGAAGGTGGCATCGAGGCCTGGCGCGCTGCCGGCCTGCCGTTGTGCCCGGTCGAGCCTGGCGGGAGCTGATGCGATGACCACGCTCGTGCTGACGCGCCGCGATGTCGCGGCGCTGATGGCACCTGCCGACTGGTTCGACGCGGCAACGCTCGGATTTGCGGCGCTGGGACGGGGCCAGGCCGCATCACCGCAGCCGCTGCACCTGCCCTTGCCCGAGGGCGGGGCGCACGCCAAGGCCGGTCGGCTGGATGACAGCTCGGGTTGCTGGGTGGCGCTGAAGTTCAACCTCAACCTGCCCGGCAATGCGCAGGCGCGCGGCCTGCCGACGATCCAGGGCGCGCTCATCCTCTGCGATGGCCGCACCGGCCGCGTGCTGGCGCTGATCGATTCGATCGAGCTCACGCTGCGACGCACGGCGGCGGCCACCGCGCTGGCTGCGCGGCAGCTGGCGCGACCCGAATCGCGCACGCTGGCCCTGTGCGGCTGCGGTGCGCAGGCGCGGCCGCAGCTCGAAGCCCTGCTCGACCGTTTCGCGCTGAGCACAGTCTGGCTGTGGGACCGCGACCGCGAACGCTCGCGCGCGTTGTGCGACGCCTGGCCGGCCCGGACCGGTCTCGCGCTGCGCCTCGCGGCGACGCTCGAGGAGGCCACGGCACAGGGCGATCTCATCGTCACCTGCACCACCGCCGACAGCGCGTTCCTGCAGCCGGACCATGTGCGCCCGGGCACCTTCGTGGCAGCGGTCGGCGCCGACAGCCCGGCCAAGAGCGAGATCGCCCCGGCGCTGTTGTGCCGCGCCAGGCTCGTGACCGACTCGCTGTCGCAGTGCCTGGAGATGGGCGACCTGCACCATGCCGTGGCCGCCGGCGCGATGACACCGGCCGACGTGCACGCCGAACTCGCCGACCTCGTGCTGGGGCGCCGGCCGGGCCGCCGCAGCGCCGACGAGATCTGCATCTTCGACTCCACCGGCGTCGCGGTCCAGGACGTGGCCGCCGCGGCCCGCGTCTATCAGCGCGCACTCGAACGCGGTATCGGCACGCCGGTCGAGTTCGGCGCCTAGCCACCCTCACCCAGGAGTGCACCATGCTGCCTTGCTTCAGCGCCGGTCCGCCTTCGCGCGCGACGGCCCTTCACCTGGTCTCACGCGGTGACTTCGACGGCTGGCGCCAGCGCCATTCGGAGCACGACAGCTGGCTCGCGCATTGCGCCTGGCGCGCCGATCCCGGCAGCTTCGTCTTCCTGCCGGCGGCCGGCGACGAACCCCCCTCGGTGCTCGCCAGCGCGGCCGACGTCGAGCCGACCTGGGCACTCGGCGGACTGCCGTTGGCACTGCCTGAAGGGCTCTATGCCGTGGCCGGCGACAGCCCATTGGCGGGCGAGGCGCGGCTCGGCTGGGCGCTCGGCGCCTACCGGTTCGACCGCTACAAGGCGCCGCACCGCGCGCCGGCCGCACTGGTTGTGCCACAGGACGAGTCGCGCGAGACGCAGGCGCTCGCTGCGGCGGTGTACCTCGCGCGCGACCTGATCAACACACCGGCAGAAGACATGGGCCCGGCGCAGCTGTGTGCTGCGGCTCGAGGGGTGGCCGAGCGTTTCGGCGCTGCGGTGGAGGTGATCGAAGGCGACGCATTGCTGCAGCGCGGCTACCCGACGATCCACCTGGTCGGCCGCGCGAGCCCGCGTGCGCCGGCGCTGATCGACCTGCGCTGGGGCGACCCCGCCGCGCCGCTGGTCACCCTCGTCGGCAAGGGTGTGTGCTTCGACACCGGCGGCCTGCACATCAAGGGCCATGACGGCATGCAGGAGATGAAGAAGGACATGGCCGGGGCTGCCATCGTGCTCGGGCTGGCGCAGGCGCTGATGGCAACCGGGACGCCGCTGCGCCTGCGGGTGCTGATCCCGGCCGTAGACAACGCCATCGCCGGCGACGCGATGCGCCCGCGCGACGTGGTGCGCACGCGCTCGGGCAAGACCGTGGAGATCGGCTTCACCGATGCCGAAGGCCGCCTGGTGCTGTGCGACGCGCTGAGCGAAGCCTGCGCCGAGCAGCCCGCCCTGGTCATCGACGTGGCCACGCTGACCGGCTCGGCCAAGGCGACGCTGGGCTCCGAGGTGCAGGCCCTCTTCTGCGACGACGACGCGCTGGCCGCCTCGCTGGTGCATGAGAGCTTCGAGGTCGGCGACCCGGTGTGGCGCCTGCCTTTGTGGCGCCCGTACCGCAAGCGCCTGGACAGCCCGATCGCCGACTTCGGCAACGTCGCCAAGGGCCTGTTCGCCGATGCCATCGTCGCGGCGCTGTACCTGCAGGAGTTCGTGCCGCGCAGCCAGCCGTGGATGCATCTGGACGTGATGGGCATGAACCCGCTGCCGCGTCCGGGCCGGCCCGAAGGGGGCGAGGCCACCGGCTTGCTGGCGCTGTACCGCCTGCTGCGCCGGCGTTGGGCCGCTGCGGGAGCGCCGTCATGAAGTGGATCACCCGCGAGCGGCCGAAGATCGACCGCATCGCCTGCCCCTGGCTGATCGCGCGCTTTATCGACCATGAACCGGAATTCCTCTACGTGCCTGCGGCGCAGGTGCTCGACGAGGCGGCGCGCACCGGTGCCGTGCCCTACGACATCCCCGGCGTCGAGATGAGCCATGTCGGCGAGCGCTGCAGTTTCGACGCCTTCGTCGCCAGGTACCGGCTCGAAGGCGACGCCGCGCTGGCGCGCCTGGCAGCCATCGTGCGCGGCGCGGACACCGACCGGCTCGACCTCACGCCGCAGTCGGCGGGGCTGTACGCCGTCTCGCTCGGGCTGTCGCGCCTGTTCGCCGACGACCACGAAATGCTGCGCCACGGCCTGGTGCTCTACGACGCGCTGTATGCCTGGTGCCACGACGCGCAGGGCGAGGCTCACCGCTGGCCGCCGCGGATGAGCTAGGTGACTCCCCGGGCAGGGCCGCCTTGTGCCGCCCGCGCCGATCCCTTACGCTGGGTCGAACCGCCATCGAGGAGACCCACCATGCCCAGCCCATCTGCCGCCGGGGGTGTTGCCATCGACACCACCGGCATCCGGACCCTGGCGCTCGTCGGCCCGCAAAGCGCCGGCAAGACGAGCCTCGCGGAGGCGCTGCTGGTCAAGGCCGGCATGATCGGCGCGGCGGGCAGCCTGGAGCGCGGCACCACGGTCAGCGACTGGGACCCGCTCGAGCGCAAGATGGCGCACTCGCTGAACCCGGCGCTGATGCACATCACGCACGCCGGCAAGCGCATCCACCTGATCGACACGCCGGGCGCCACCGACTTCGTCGGCCAGTCGCTGCCCGCGCTCGAAGCGGTGGAGACCGCGGCGGTGGTGATCAACGCCGCCACCTGGAAGGTGGCCGGCATCGACGCGATGGCGGTGCGCATGATGGACTACGCCGCCGAACGCCACCTCGACCGGCTGATCATCGTCAACAAGATCGACGCCGCGGGCGCGGTGCTGGCCGACCTGCTGGCCGACATCCAGGCCACCTTCGGCAAGGAATGTCTGCCGCTGAACCTGCCCGATGCCAACGGCAGCAAGGTGGTCGACTGCTTCTACAACCGCGAAGGCCACAGCGACTTCGGCAGCGTCGACGACGCGCACCGCGCGCTGGTCGAGCAGGTGGTCGAGGTCGACGCGGCCTTCGTCGACCGCTACCTCAACGACGGCGACATCGACGCCAGCGAACTGCACGCGCCGCTCGAACAGGCGCTGCGCGAAGGGCACCTGATCCCGGTGTGCTTCGTCTCGGCGCGCAGCGGCGCCGGCGTGCCCGAGCTGCTCGAGATCATCGAGAAACTGCTGCCCAACCCGACCGAGGGCAATCCGCCCGAGTTCCTCAACGGTGAAGGCGCCGACGCCAAGCCGATGCAGGCCATGCCCGACCCGAAGGCGCATGTGCTGGCGCATGTGTTCAAGGTGACGGTGGACCCCTTCGTCGGTCGCATGGGCATCTTCCGCGTCCACCAGGGGACGGTGACGAAGGACTCGCAGCTCTACATCGGCGACGGCCGCAAGCCCTTCAAGGTGGGCCACTTGTTCATGCTGCAGGGCAAGGACCATGTGGAGGTGGCCCAGGCCGTGCCGGGCGACATCGCCGCAGTGGCCAAGATCGATGACCTCGAGTACGACGCCGTGCTGCACGACGCCGCCGAGGACGACCACATCCACCTCAAGCCGCTCAACCTGCCGGTGCCGGTGCACGGCCTGGCGATCGAGCCCAAGCGCCACGGCGACGAGCAGCGCATGTGGGAAATCCTGGGCAAGCTGGTCGATGAGGACCCGTGCCTGAAGGTCGAGCATGTGGCCGCCACCAACGAGACCATCGTCTACGGCCTGGGCGAACTGCACCTGCGCGTGCTGCTCGAACGGCTGCGCGATGTCTACAAGTTCGAGGTCAGCACGCGAGCGCCGCGCATCGCCTACCGCGAGACCATCACGGCCAACGCCGAGGGCCACCACCGGCACAAGAAGCAGACCGGCGGCGCGGGTCAGTTCGGCGAGGTGTTCCTGAAGGTCGAGCCGCTGCCGCGCGGCGCGGGCTTCGAATTCGTCGACCAGGTCAAGGGTGGCACGATCCCGACGCAGTACATCCCGGCCGTCGAGAAGGGCGTGCGCGAGGCCATGACGTCGGGCGTGATCGCCGGCTATGCGCTGATGGACGTGCGCGTGATCGTGTACGACGGCAAGCACCACAGCGTGGACAGCAAGGACATCGCGTTCGCCACCGCCGGCCGCAAGGCCTTCATGGACGCCGTTCGCGCCGCCAAGCCGATCGTGCTCGAGCCGGTGGCCAACGTCGAGATCACCGCCCCCGAGCAGGCGATGGGCGACATCGCGGGCGACCTGTCCTCGCGCCGCGGCCAGGTCAACGGCACCGCCAACAGCGCCGCAGGCAGCGTGACCATCCGCGGCCAGGCACCGCTAGCCGAACTGGCGGGCTACCAATCACGCCTGAACGCCATGACGGCTGGCCAGGGCCGCTACGCCCTGGCGCTGTCGCACTACGACCCGGTGCCGCCCAGCGTGCAGGTGCAGCTGACCTCGCAGCACAAGGTCAGGGACGAGGACTGAATCGTCAGGGCTGGAAGCGCTTGACCTCGGCGGCGTACTCGAACACGCGCTGCGGTTGACCGACGATCCAGCGCCCGATCTCGTCGAGCAGCTTGACGCGCAGGCCGACGGCCGGGTACTCGGCCTCGACGCGTTCGAGCTGGTCGACGTTGGTGAAGACCATTCGGATGCGACCGGTGTCGGGCAGCGGCAATACGCGTACGCTGGCCGTCACGTCGGGCAGGAACTCGAAGGCCGTGGCCTGCATGCGGCCGGTGGCAGGATTGCGCACGCCGGCCTCGTGGGCCGTGATGCCGGCCTGGCGCAGGCCGGCGCGCAGGCGCTCGATGTCGCGCGGCAGTTCCTTCTCGATGCGCAGACGCGGCGTGCCGATCGCCTGCCAGACCAGGGCCACCGACTCGTACTGCGAGGCACCGCCTGGCACCAGGCGCAGGTGCGGCGAGACGCGGAAGTTCTTGCAGACCAGGCTTGTCAGCGGCTGGCGGCCGTCGAGCACGTAGCGCGCGGTGCTCGGCGCCTGGATCAGGTTCAGGTGCGCGCACAGCTCGCTCCAGTAGTCGTGCGCGGTGCGGCAGGCTTCGTTGGCCAGGCGCTGGTTGCGCTCCTGCGCGTCAGGATCGGCTGTCGTGTTCTGCTGCAGCGCGCGCGACACGAGCTTGAGTTCGTCGAGAAAGCTCACGGATCAGGGCCTCCGGCGCCCGCCACCAGCCGGGCGCAGTGGGCGGAAGCGTAGCCGCCGCGTGCTGAAACGCCGCGTTACTTTGTCGCGCCCGGCGCCGAAGCCGCCGCCTGCTCGCGCCACTTTCGTAACTGTTCGAGCCAGGCCGTCCAGTCCTGAGGCCCTTGCTCGAAACGCTTCTTCAGGTTGGCCAGCACGCCGCCCCAGGCGCGGTCGAAGTAGCTGTAGGCCTGGTCCCACTGGCCGCCATCGCCCCAGCCCGTGTGGTGCAGGCTCACACGCGTGAGCTTGTCGCTCAGCGGCTCGAGGCGCACGACCACGAAGGTGCGCTGCGCGCGGGCCTCGGGCAGGTGCGGTGGCGCGTTCCAGTCGAAGCTGAGCATCTTCTTGGGTTGCAGCGCGAGGAAGCGCATGTCGTCCGCACCCCTGGCGCCCGGCGCGGCGCCGGGGTCGATGTAGATCTGGAACGGCCCGCCGACGCGCGCCTCGACGCGGGCATCGGGGGCGAAGAAGCCGACGATGCCTTCGCGCGTGGTCCACGCCGCCCACACGTCGTCGATCGAGGCCGGTACCTCGACGCTCTTGTCGATGGCGCGCTCGGCGGCATGCGCGGCGGGCAGGCAGGCCCCCAGCAGCAGCGCCGCGAGCAGGGCGGTCAACAGGGTCTTCATGACACGCTCCTCGTCGAGTTCGGGCCCGCCAGCCCGGCAAAGGCCGCCAGCGTCACCGGCCAGCCGCCGTCGTACTGGTCGCGCTTCTCGACCGCCTGCGCGCCGCGCGCCTCCCAGCCACTGTGGTGGACATGCACTTCGGTACCGCCGCCAGGCATCGCGTCGAAACGCACGCGCAGCAGCGTCGCCTCGCGGTCGGACAGGCCGGGGAACCAGCGCATCGCGAACTGCTCGGGAGGGTTCCAGTCGACGAGCGTGCCCCAGGCCATGCGCTCGCCGCTGCGCGCCACCTCCACGACGGCGCCACCGACCCGCGGCTCGAACACCACGTCGACGGCCTCGTCACCGTAGCAGGAGTGGCGGCGGAAGGGCCACCAGCGCGCGATCTGGCGCGTGAACAGGTCGAATGCGTCGGGCGGGGCGAGCGCGACGCGCACGCGGTGCTCGACGGGGGCGACAGCGCGGCTCATCGGCGGCTCTTCCGGGGCGGTGTGGTGTTGTCGGCCAGCAGCGCATAGCGCGCGAGCGCACGCTGCCAGAGCCGGTCCAGATCGTCCCGTAACGTGGCCAGCGCGGCCGGATCGACCGAGTACAGGCGCCGCGTGCCTTCGGCGCGCGCGACCGCCAGGCCGGCGCCTTCGAGCACACGCAGATGCTTGGACACCGCCGGCCGACTAATCGGCAAGCGCTCGGCGATGTCGCCCACCGAGCGCTCGCCCTCGACGAGCAGGCGCACGATCGCCTCGCGTGACGGGTCGCCGAGCGCCGCCGCCACCTGGGCGGCGGCGACCTTCACAGCGCCTCCTTATCGGTAACCATTTGGCTACCGTAACCTGGTGGCTACCATCTGTCAAGCAGGGTGCGCGGTTCAGGTCATCGCCAGCGGTGAGGGCCGACGCGGCGGCGCGAACAGCGCGTCGAGGGCCGCGCGTGTGCCGGGGTCGAGCGCCAGGCCGGCCGCAGCCAGGTTCTCGCGCAGATGCGGCTCGCGCACCGCCTTGGGGATGGCGATCACGCCACCGTCGCGCAAGGTCCAGGCCAGCGCCAGTTGTGCGGCCGTCACACCGAGCGGACGGGCAAGCGCGGCCAGGCGCGCATCGCGCGTGATCGCACCCTGGTCGATCGGGCTGTAGGCCATCAGCGGCAGGCCGCGCTGCGCTTGCCACGGCTTCAGGTCGAAGTCGATGCCGCGCTCGCCGAGCGAGTAGTAGACCTGATTGGCCGCGCAGTGCTCGCCGCCGGGCAAGCCGATCAGGCGTTTCATGGAGCCAAGGTCGAAATTGCTGACGCCCCAGTGCGTGATCACACCGGCGGTCTGCAGCTCGTCGAAGGCCGCCAGCGTGTCGCGCAGCGGATGCGAACCCTGCCAGTGCAGCAGGTACAGGTCGACGCGGTCGAGTCCCAGCCGGCGCCGGCTGCGGTCGCAAGCCTGCACCGTGCCGCGCCGGCTCGCGTTGCCGGGCAGCACCTTGCTGACGATGACCAGTTCGTCGCGCGTGACATCACCGGCGCGCAGGGCCTCGGCCAGTGCGGCGCCGACCACTTCTTCCGCGCCACCGTCGCCGTACATCTCGGCCGTGTCGATCAGGCGGTAGCCCATCTCGAGCGCCAGGCGCACGGCGGCGACCTCGGCGCGGCGCGAGTCTGCAGCCTCGCCCATGCGCCAGGTGCCCAGGCCGAGCGCGGGCCAGACGGTGCGGCCATCGAGCAGGGTGACGTGCGGCATGGCACGCATCCTAGAGCGCCCCGCGATCAAGCAGCCTTTATCATCGAGGCATGGCTCCTCCCGTGCGCGACGTCGCGCAGATCCGCCTGGACAACGCCCTGCGGCTGTTCGACGAGTTCGTCCGCGCCACCGTCAAGGACCCCGATGCCGCCACGCTGCGCGGCCTGGAGCGGCGTTTCGCCGAGCGGTTGCAGATCCAGCCGAGCTATTGGAGCCAGATCAAGAGCCGGTCGCGCCAGATCGGCGAGCGCCTGGCGCGGCAGTTCGAGCAACTGACGCACAAGCGCTATGGCTGGATGGACCAGCCGCACGACGGCACCAACGCGGCCGCACCGGCCGGTGCCGTGCCGCGCGCGGCAGCGCCTGCTGCGGTCGACGCCGGCACCGGCAGCCCGCTGCCACGCGACGACGACGAGCGCTTCATCGTCGGCCTGGTGCTCACCTACTACCGGCGCCACCCGCAGCGCGCGCGCACCCGCCTGCTCGACCTGCTGGGCGAGGTGCTGATGCCTTCTTCGTCGGCCAGCGCCGCACCCGCGGCAACAGCGCGCACCGTCCGCAGCGACGCAGAGGACGCGCTGTGGCAGAAGACCCGCACGGGTGTGGCGCCGCTGAAACAGAAGAAGCGTTGAACCCCGGCATCCCTTGTTCTTGGGGGAAAAGGGACTTGCGCAAGATAATCAAACATTTATCATTCGCGCAAGCCGATGCCGAGGGTCCTGCCGCCCGCGCCACCGGTGACGCCGCCGACCCACCTCAACCCAGGAGCCGCATGACCGCCATCGCCACGTCCGCCCGCGCACGCCGTCTCGGTGTCGTCGCCGGTTTCCTGTCCCTCGATACCGCCCTGCCCGGGGCGGGCGCCACCGCCGTCGCCACCTAGCGCGACCAGCGGTCCGCTCCAGGCCCGGTGCAGCGATGCCCCGGGCCTTTTGCATTTCCGCCTTCGTTCAACCGTTTCAGGAGAGTCACTCATGAAGATCACCCTGCCCCGCGTAGCCCCACGCAACCCGCTGGTGGCCCCGGCCCGGCACCGACATGCCGGCCCGCACGGCCCCTCGCGCGGCGCGCAGCGCCAGAAGGACGCCCGCACGTTGCGGCGCGAACTCGAGCGCCTGGCCGCCAAGGAACGACCGCCCCATCCATGAACCGATGAACGCGCCGCGAAGGCGGCGCGCTGGAGAAACACCATGTCGCCCCATGTCCTGACCCCCGTGCACGCCGAACGCGCCGCCGCGCCCTGGCGCCTGGCCGCCGCCGCACTGCGGCTGGCCAGCCACGCCCTCGATCGGGTGGCGCAACGCCTGGCGGCGCCGCCTGCGGCGCCCAAGGTCCTGCACCCGGCCACGCTGGAGTTCCATGCCGAGGCCGGCGCGCCCGAAGGCGCGCTGTACGC
>JALHQP010000012.1 GCA_022841885.1 Aquincola sp.
CAGCGCGCGCAGGCCATAGGCGAGCAGGAACAGCGCGCCGCCGCCGGCGAGCAGGGTCGCCAGCCGGGGTGCGGCGGCCAGCGCGCTGCCGGCGCCGAGCACCCCCAGCGTCATCAGCAGCGCGTCGGCCACGGCGCAGAACAACACGACGGCGCCGACATGCTCGCGCACCAGGCCCTGGCGCAGCACGAAGGCGTTCTGCGCGCCGATCGCGACGATCAGCCCGGCCGCGAGCGCGAAACCGGTGCCTGCGGCGGGCAGTGAAGCAGCATCCATCGGCACGATTGTGCGGGCTTGTTCGCTTCGATCAAGCTAAAGTTCCTGAAGCTGATGAAGCCACGCTAATGCAGCTCGACTACCCGCAACTGGCCGCACTGGCCGCCGTGGTGCGCGAAGGCAGCTTCGAGCGCGCGGCGCGCGCGCTGCACGTCACGCCCTCGGCGGTGTCGCAACGCATCCGTGCGCTCGAGGAGCGCATGGGCGGCGTGCTCGTCGTGCGTGGCACGCCCTGCAGCGTCACTGAGGCCGGGCGCGCGCTGGTGGGTCATGCCGAGCGCGTGGCGCTGCTTGAAAGCGAGCTCGCGCTGCCGACCGTGGGTCGAAGCGCAGCGGCCGCCGCGCCGCGCGCCACGCTGCGCATCGCGGTCAACGCCGACTCGCTGGCCACCTGGTTCGTCGCCGCGCTGGCCGCCTTCGCGCAGGGCCAGCCGCAGATCTCGATCGACCTGATGCTCGACGACCAGGAGCACACCGGCGAGGCGCTGCGACGCGGCGACGTGCTGGCTGCGGTCAGCGCGTCGGCCGATCCGGTGCAGGGCTGCAGCGTCGTGGCGCTCGGCCGCATGCGCTACCTCGCCACCGCGAGCCCCGCGTTCGTCAGGCGCTGGTTTGCGCGCGGGGTCGACGCCGATGCGCTCGCCGTCGCGCCCTGCCTGGTGTTCAACCGCAAGGACCGGTTGCAGGAGCGCTGGCTCAAGCGGATCACCCGGCGCGAACTGGCGCCGCCGGCGCACCAGCTGCCTTCGTCGCAGGCCTTCGTCGACGCGGCGCTGGCGGGCCTGGGCTGGGGCATGAACCCGCAGGCGCTGGCGCGGCCGCACCTGGCGGCGCGCCGCCTGGTCGAACTCGTGCCCGAACGGGCGATCGACGTGCCGCTGTACTGGCAGTCGAGCCGGCTCGCACTGCCGGCGTTGACTCGCCTGACTGACGCGGTGCTCGCGGCGGCGCGCGAAGGTCTAAGCTAGGCCCCATGGTGAACCGCAAGACCCTGGCCGACCTGCGCAGCCGCCGCTGGTTCGCGGCTGGCGGCATGCGCGCCTTCGCGCACCGCCAGCGCGCGCAGCAGATGGGCCTGCGCCGCGAGGATCTGCTGGAACGGCCCTGCATCGCGATCGTCAACACCTGGAGCGACCTGTCGCCCTGCCACGCCCACCTGCGCGAGCGTGCCGAGGCCGTCAAGCGCGGCGTGCTGCTGGCCGGCGGCCTGCCCTTCGAGCTGCCGGCGCTGAGCCTGGGCGAGGTGATGGTCAAGCCGACCACGATGCTCTATCGCAACCTGCTGGCGATGGAGGTCGAGGAGCTGCTGCGATCGCTGCCGGTCGACGGCGCGGTGCTGCTGGCCGGCTGCGACAAGACGACGCCGGGCACCGTGATGGGCGCGATCAGCATGGGCCTGCCGACGCTGTTCTGTGCCGCCGGGCCGATGCTTAACGACCGCTATCTGAAGCCGGGCGAGCCGGCGCGCCAGGTCGGCGCCGGGACCCACACCCGGATGTTCTGGGACGAGTACCAGGCCGGGCGCGTGAGCGAGGCCGAATGGGTGCAGCTCGAGTCGCACATGACGCGCAGCCCCGGCACCTGCAACACCATGGGCACCGCGAGCACGATGACCTCGATCGTCGAGGCCCTCGGCCTCGCGCTGCCCGGCTCGACCGCGATCCCGGCGATGGACGCGGCGCACACCCGCATGGCCACCACCTGCGGCGAACGCATCGTGCAGATGGTGTGGGACGACCTGACGCCGCGCTCGCTGCTGACGCGCGGTGCGTTTCTCAACGCCGCCGCGGTGCAGATGGCGCTCGGCGGCTCGACCAATGCCGCGGTGCACCTGATCGCGCTGGCGCGCCGCGCCGGCGTCGAGCTGACACTCGACGACCTCGACGCGATGGGACGCAAGGTGCCGGTGCTGGCCAATCTGTTCCCGAGCGGCGACCGGCTGATGGAGGACTTCCACTACGCCGGCGGCCTGCCCGCGCTGATGGCGCGCATCACCCCGTTCCTCTCGCTCGACGAACGCAACGCCAACGGCCGCACGCTGGCACAGAACCTGGACGGCGTGCGCGCGCTCGACGACGAGGTGATCCGCCCGCTCGACCGACCCGTCAGTGCCGGCGGCGCGCTCGCGGTGCTACGCGGCAACCTGGCGCCCGAAGGCGCGGTGATGAAGGCCAGCGCGGCGAGCCCGCAATTCTTGCGCCACCGCGGCCGCGCCATCGTGTTCGACGACCCGGGCGAGATGAATCGTGCCTGCGCCGACCCGGCGCTCGAGTGCGAGGAGTCGAGCGTGCTGGTGCTGCGCAACGCCGGCCCGGTGGGCGCTCCGGGCATGCCCGAGTGGGGCAACCTGCCGATCCCGAAGAAGCTGCTCGAGCGCGGCGTGCGCGACATGCTGCGCATCTCGGACGCACGCATGAGCGGCACCCACTATGGCAGCTGCATCCTGCATGTCAGCCCCGAGAGCGCGGTCGGTGGCCCGCTCGCGCTGGTGAAGACCGGGGACCTGATCGAGGTCGACATCGATGCGCGCCGCCTGCACCTGGACGTGAGCGACGAGGAGCTCGCGCGCCGCCGCGCGGCGTGGCAGCCGCCGAAGCAGACGGTGGCGCGCGGCTTCGTGCGCCTCTACCGCGAACACGTGACGCAGGCCCACGAAGGCTGCGACTTCGACTTCCTGCAGGGCACGGCGCCCACGGCCGAGCCCGTCATCTACTGAAGGAGCCCACGATGAATCCGCTGCGCCAACTGCTCAAGTCCGCCGGCTCCCAGGCTCCGCTGGGCACCTGGATCATGTCTGCCAGCCCGCTGGTCACCGAGGCGATGGGCCACGCCGGCTTCCAGTGGGGCGTGATCGACATGGAGCACACGCCGCTGGACATGATGGAAGTGATCCAGTTGCTGCAGGCAGCCGGCAACACCAAGATGCTGCCGATCGTGCGCGTACCCTGGAACGACGCGGTGACGATCAAGCGCGTGCTCGACGCTGGCGCCACGACGCTGCTGATTCCCTTCGTGCAGAACGCCGACGAGGCCCAGCGCGCGGTGGCGGCCACGCGCTACCCGCCCGAGGGCACGCGGGGCCTGGCCGGCATGAGCCGCGGCTCCAAGTTCGGCACCGTGCCCGAGTACGCCAAGACCGCCAACAAGACCGTCGGCGCGGTGCTGCAGCTCGAGACGCCGGCCGCGGTGGCCAACCTCGAGGCCATTGCCGCGGTGCCCGGCGTCGACTCGTTGTTCATGGGGCCGGGCGACCTGTCTGCGGCGCTCGGGCACCCAGGCAACACGACGCACTCCGAGGTGATGGCGGTGATGGCCGACGCGGCTCGGCGCTGCAACGCCATCGGCATGCCGGTGGGCACGGTCGGCGGCACGCCCGAGCTGGTGGTGCAGTACCGCGCGATGGGTTTCCACTACGTGGCCATCGGCAGCGACCTGGGCCTGCTGATGCGCGGCGCGCAGGCGGCCGTGAAGGCGCTGACCACGCCCGAGGGCGAGACGGTGGTGCACACGCTGGCCGGTGGCACGAGAACAGGGGCGTATTGATGGAGGGCCGACGATGAAGACGCTGCGCTACGGGATCATCGGCTGCGGCAGCATGGGCCGCGAGCACATCGAGAACCTGAGAGCCCTGGGCGGCGCGGCCGTCACCGCGGTGGCCGACCCCGATGCCGGCAGCCGTGCCCAGGCGGGCGCACTGCTCGACGGCCAGGCCAGGCTGTTCGAGCGCCATCAGGACCTGCTGGCCAGCGGCCTGTGCGACGCGCTGGTGGTGGCGAGCCCGAACTTCACCCACGCGGCGGTGATGCGCGACGCGCTGGCCACCGAGCTGCCGATCCTGTGCGAGAAGCCGCTGGTGACCAAGGTGGCCGACGGGGTCGATCTCATCGAGCGGGCACGTGGCCGCACGGCCATCGTCTGGGTGGCGCAGGAGTACCGCTACATGCCGCCGGTGGCGGAGATGATCCGCCTGGCGCACGCCGGCGAGGTCGGCCGGGTCCACCAGGTGGCGATCCGCGAGCACCGCGAGCCCTTCTATCCGAAGGTCGGCGACTGGAACCGCTTTTCCGCGAACACCGGCGGCACCCTGGTCGAGAAGTGCTGCCACTACTTCAACCTGATGGACTTCATCCTGAAGGAGCAGCCGCTGCGCGTGTTCGCGTCGGGCGGCCAGCGCGTCAACCACCTCGACGAGTCCTACGGCGGCAAGGTGCCCGACATCCTCGACAGCGCCTACGTGATCGTCGAGTACCCGAGCGGCGCGCGCGCCAGCCTGGACCTGTGCATGTTCGCCGAGAACTCGATCGACAACGAACACGTCACGATCGTCGGTGCCGAAGGCAAGCTCGAGTCGCTGCTGCCCTCGGGCGTGCTGCGCTTCGGCCGCCGTGAGGACTGGGGCCGGCGCGAGGTCTGGGGCCAGCCCTCGGGCACGGCGCGCGGCGTGTCGGTGCGGCAGATCCGCGACACCAACATCAAGTACCTGGGCCAGCACTTCGGCGCCAGCTACGTCGAGCACCAGAAGTTCGCGCAGGCGGTGCGTCAAGGATTGCCCGCCGAGATCCCGCTCGAAGAGGGCCTGCGCGCCGTGGCCACCGGGCTGGCGGCGCACAAGAGCATCGACGAGGGCCGGGTGGTCGCCCTGGCCGAGGTGCTGCCGGCGGGCTGGTGACGCCAGGGTGGGTAGGATGGGTGCGTCGTCAGCAGTTGCCGAGGAGGCGCCATGAGTCAGGACCAGAAGAACAACAGCGCGCTGGAGCTGCGCGTGGGCGACATGCGGCTCGCGCTGCGCCCGGACCTGGGCGGCTCGATCGCCGGCCTGTGGCTGCGCGGCCAGCCGGTGCTGCGCAGCGTCGAGCCCGACCAGCTGTCCGGGCCACGCCTGTCGGGCTGCTTCCCGCTGGTGCCCTACTCCAATCGCCTCGGCTACCGGCGCTTCCGCTGGCAGGGGCGCGCGTACACCACGGCGGCCAACTTCGGCGACGACTACCCGCATTCGCTGCACGGCTGCGGCTGGACCGAACCCTGGCGCGTGGTGTCGCACGACGCGCAGCGTGCAGAGCTGATGCTCACGCACCGCAGCGACGCGCACTGGCCCTTCACCTTCGACGTGTCGCAGCGTTTCGAGCTGAGCGAGAACGCGCTCGCCGTCAGCATGACCTTCACCAACATCGATGCCCGTTCGCAGCCGGTGGGCCTGGGCTGGCATCCGTACTTCCCCAAGCGCGAACGCAGCCGCATCCGCGTCGAGTGCAGCGGGCGCTGGGAGGCGGACGCGACGACCCACCTGCCGACGCGCCGCGTCGCGCAAAGCGGCATCGACGGCGAGCTGCGCCACCTCGACTTCGACAACTGCTTCGAGGGCTGGCGCGGTCCCGCGCGCGTGCGCGACGAGCTGATGTCGGTGTCGGTCACCTCGTCGCTGCCCTACCTGGTGGTGTTCACGCCACCGACGCGCGACCACTTCTGCATCGAGCCGGTCAGCCATGTGAACAACGCGGTCCACATGGCGGACCCGGCCTCGCATGGCCTGAAGGCGCTCGGCGCCGCCGAGACCCTGGAAGCCTGGATGAAGATCGAGGTGTCCAGCGCATGATCTCCGCGTTGCCGGGTGTGCCCGCGAGCCTGCTCGGCGAGTCGCCGCTGTGGCACCCGGCCGAGCAGGTGCTGTACTGGTGCGACATCCCCGGGCGCACGCTGAACCGCTTCGACCCGCGGCGTGGCGACCATCGCCTGTGGCCCTTCGACAGCGAACCGGGCTGCTGCGCGCCGTTGATGGAAGGCGGCCTGCTGATCGCGCTGCGCAGCGGCCTGGTGCGCTTCGACCCCGCCACCGGGGGCGCCACGCCGCTGCCGGGCAAGTTGCCGTACGACCCGAAGCGCGAGCGCTTCAACGACGGCAAACCCGATCCGCAGGGGCGGTTGTGGGTCGGCACGATCTACGAGCCGCGCGACAGCGCGGCGGCGGCCCTGTACCGCTACGCAGACGGCAAGCTCGACCGCATGGCCGACGGCATCACGGTCAGCAATGGCCTCGCGTGGAGCCCCGACGCACGCACGCTGTACTGGGCCGACACCCAGGCGCACACCGTGTTCGCCTTCGACTTCGAGCGCGCCGGCGGCGCGATCTCGAACCAGCGTGTGTTCGCACAGTTCCCGGTCAAGGCCGTGGACCAGGACCTGGCGAGCTACGGCGGCCGCCCCGACGGTGCCGCGGTGGACGCCGAAGGCGGCTACTGGGTCGCGATGTTCGAAGGCGCGCGCCTGCTGCGCCTGGGCCCCGATGGGTCGGTCACGCGCGAGGTCGCGTTGCCGGTGCGTTGCCCGACGATGCCCTGCTTCGGCGGGCCCGACCTGAAGACCCTGTACCTCACCACCGCGCGCGAGAAGCGCCCGGCCGACGAACTGGCGCGCGAACCCCTGGCCGGCTGCGTGCTGCAACTGCGGGTCGAGGTGCCGGGGCTGCCGGCCAACGTTGCGCGTCTCCAGAGCACATAGACAAGCACACGATGGACTACACCCGCTACGCGTCGTTGCAGGATCGCGTCGTCTTCGTCTCCGGCGGCAGCTCGGGCATCGGCGCCGAACTCGTGCGTGCGTTCGCGCTGCAGGGCGCTCGGGTCGCGTTCTGCGGCACCAAACCCGACGGCGGGCGGGCACTGATCGACGAGATCGTCGCGGCCGGCCACGCGGCCGGCAACGGCCGCCCACCCATTCAGGCGCCCTGGTACGGCGCCTGTGACGTGCGCGACGTCGCGGCCTACCAAGCGCTGCTCGCGCGCGTGGCCAGCGAGCTTGGCCCGGTGCGCGTGCTGGTCAACAACGCCGGCCGCGACGACCGGCACAAGATGGAAGACGTGACGAGCGAGTTCTGGGACGACCGGCTGGCGCTGAACCTGAAGCACTATTTCTTCGCGATCCAGGCGGTGGCGCCCGGCATGGCCGCGGCCGGTGGCGGCAGCGTGGTCAACATGGGCTCGGTGAGCTGGATGCGTGGGCGGCCGAACCTGGTGGGCTACACCACGGCCAAGGCCGGCATCCTGGGCCTGACGCGCACGCTGGCGCGCGAGCTCGGGCCGCGCAACATCCGCGTCAACGCATTGGTGCCCGGTGCGATCGTCACCGAGCGCCAGACCACGCTGCACCGCGACCCGGCCGCCGACCAGGAGTTTCTCGACGCGCAATGCCTGAAGATCCGCCTCGACCCCGGCCATGTGGCGCGCGCGACGCTGTTCCTCGCGGCCGACGACAGCGACGGTATGACGGGGCAGCATGTGCTGGTGGATGCGGGCATCGCACAGAACTCGGTGGTGACCTGAGGCGATGACGATATCGCGCGCGGCCTCCTTGTCGGCACTCGCCGCGGCCGGGTCGTTCGACCTCGCCGTGATCGGCGGCGGCGCGACGGGCTGCGGTGTCGCGCTCGACGCCGCCGCGCGCGGCTTCTCGGTGGTGTTGCTCGAGGCCGAGGACTTCGCCAAGGGCACGAGTTCGCGCGCGACCAAGCTCGTGCACGGGGGGGTGCGCTATCTCGCGCAGGGCAATGTATCGCTGGTGCGCGAGGCGCTGCACGAACGCGCGACCCTGCTGGCCAACGCGCCGCACCTGGCGCAGCCGCTGGCCTTCGTGATGCCGGCCTACCACTTCTGGGAAGCGCCGTTCTACGGCGTGGGGCTGAAGATGTACGACGCGCTGGCCGGTTCGCGTGGCCTGGGCAGCACCGAGTTCCTGTCCACCGCGCGCACGCGCGAGCTGTTGCCCAACGTCCAGGCGGCCGGCTTGTCGGGCGGCGTCAAGTACTGGGACGGCCAGTTCGACGATGCGCGCCTGGCCCTGGCGCTGGTGCGCACGGCGGCCGCCATGGGCGCCGTCGTGCTCAACCATTGCCCGGTCACCTCGCTGGTGCGCGAAGGTGGCAAGGTGCTCGGCGTGGTGGCGCGCGACGAGGTGATGGGCAGCGAACTCACCGTGCGGGCGAGGTGCGTGGTCAACGCCACCGGCGTGTGGGTGGACGACCTGCGCAACATGGACCGCGACGCCGGCGCGCCCCAGAAGCCCGGCATCGTCGCGCCCAGCCAGGGCGTGCATCTGGTGGTCGACCGCGCCTTCCTGCCCGGCACCCATGCGCTGCTGGTGCCCAAGACGGCCGACGGCCGCGTGCTGTTCGCGGTGCCGTGGCTGGGCAAGACCATCCTCGGTACGACGGACACGCCGCGCGACGACGTGGTGCGCGAGCCGGTGCCGTTCAAGGACGAGGTGGCGTTCATCCTGCGCGAGTCGGCGCGCTACCTGGCCAGGGCGCCGACGCGAGCCGACGTGCGCTCGGTCTGGGTGGGCCTGCGGCCGCTGGTCAAGCCGGGGGGCGACGAGGGCGAGAACACGAAGTCGATCTCGCGCGAGCACACGGTGCTGGTCGGTCGTTCGGGCCTGGTCACCGTGACCGGCGGCAAGTGGACCACCTACCGCGCGATGGCCGAGGACGTGCTCGAGCGCTGTTTCGAGCGCAGCCTGCTGCCGCGGCGCGCCGGTGGCGCGACGGTGAGATTGCCGCTGATCGGCGCGCCGGCGAGCGCGGGGGTGTCGATCACCGCGTCGCCGGGAGAACACCTGTATGGCAACGAGGCCACCACGTTGCGTGCGCTGCCCGGCGCCGACCGCTGGCTCTGGCGCGACGGCGACGGGGGCCTGAGCGAAGCGATGGTGCGTTTTGCCGCGCGCCACGAAATGGCGCTCAGCGTCGAGGACGTGCTCGCTCGCCGTTCGCGCCTGCTGTTCCTCGATGCCGCCGAGGCCGCGCGCCAAGCCGCGCCGGTGGCGGCGATCCTGGCCGAGGAGCTCGGCCCGTCCTTCCATGCGGCCGCGTCACGCGCCGCGTTCGAGGCGCTGGCGGCGCAGTACCAGCGCCTGCCCTAGCGCGTCAGCCGTCGCTGTACTTGACCGAGCAGCCGTAGGGGCGCGTCGCGGCCTGGGCCACCGGCTTGCCGGCGGCCAGGTCGGCCAGCGCGGCATTGACGTGGTTCTTCGCCGACTTGACGTCGGCCGGGTTCGAGCTCGGCTTGTCGTCGATCCCGCCCGCGTACACCAGCGTGCCCTTGGCGTCGACGATGTACATGTGCGGCGTCGTGCGCGCAGCGTAGGCGCGACCGATCTTGCCCTCGCTGTCCATCAGCGTTGCGGCGGGCGCGGCGTTCTGCGACTTCATCCAGGCCGCCATCTCGGCCGGCTTCTTGTAGTCGTAGTGGCTCGGGTGGGTCGAGTTGACCGCCAGCCACACCACGCCCTGGCCCGCGGCACCCTTCTGCGTGGCCTGCATGTTGGCGCTGTCGTAGTGCTTGCGCACATAGGGGCAGCCGGGGTTCACCCATTCCAGTACCACCGTCTTGCCCTTGTAGTCGGCCAACGAGACCGCCTTGCCGGCGGTGTCGGTGACGCTGAACGCCGGCGCGGGCTGGCCGACGGCGGCGTTCGCCAGCACGACACCGGGCAAGGTGGCGAGCACGGCGGACAAGACCAGCGGCTTCATCATCGACATCATGGCGAGGGCTCCTGGGCGAGTGCGTTGAGCACGGTCTGGACGGTGAGCAGTTCGGGCAGCAGTGTCGGCGCCGCCTGCCCGGGGCGGTAGATCGCGTAGACCGGCACGCCGTTGCGCCCCAGCCGTGCCAATTCGTTGCTGATGGCGGCGTCGCGGCGCGTCCAGTCGGCGCGCAGCAGCGCCACGCGGCGCGCCTGCACCTCGGCCTGCAGTCGCGCGTCGCCGAGCGTCGTGCGCTTGTTGACCTGGCAGGTCACGCACCAGGCCGCCGTGAAGTCGACAAACACGGTGCGGCCCTCGGCCTGCAGCGCGGCCACGCGTTCCGCGCTCCAGGGCTGCCAGGTCGCGCCGTCGCTGATGGCGGGCGCGGCCTGCGCCTCGCGCCAGGTCGGCAACGCCCAGGCCAGCGACAGGCCGAGCAGCACGACGCCGATGCCGCTCCACGCGAGGCGCGCACCGCGCTCGCTGTCCACCCGCCCCCAGGCCCAGAGCGCGAAGGCCAGCGCCACCAGCACGCCGAGCAGCGAGGCCGCGCCGTCGATGCCGGTCTGCTGGCCCAGCACCCAGGTGAGCCAGACCACGGTGGCCAGCATCGGGAAAGCCATCACCGACTTGAACGTGGCCATCCACGCGCCGGGCTTGGGCATCGCGCGCGCCAGGCCGGGCCAGGCGCACATCGCGAGGTAGGGCAGCGCCATGCCGGTACCGAGTGCGGCGAACACCAGCAGCGCCTGCGCCGCCGGCAGCGTGAACGCGAAGCCGAGCGCGGCGCCCATGAAGGGCGCGGTGCAGGGCGAGGCCACGGCGACCGCGAGCACGCCGGTCAGGAAGCTGTCGGCCATCGGGTGGCGCAGGCGCAGCGACGCGGCGCTGCTGGGCAGGATGCTGCCGAACTCGAACAGGCCGGCGAGGTTCAGCGCGATCACGGTGAACAGCACCGCCAGCGCGGCGACGAAGCCGGGCGACTGCAGCTGGAAGCCCCAGCCGATCTGCTCGCCGCCGCTCTTGAGCGCGATCAGCAGGCCGGCGAGCGCGACGAATGACAGCACGACGCCCGCGCTGTAGGCGAGGCCCCCGCCCACCAGCGAGCGCCGGCTGTGCGCATGGCCGGCGAAGCCCAGCACCTTCAGCGACAGGATCGGGAACACGCAGGGCATCAGGTTCAGCAGTGCACCGCCGACCAAGGCGAACAGCAGCGCGAGGCCGAGACCGAACTGAGCGGTTGGCGGCGCCGGCGCCGCGGTGGCGTCGGCGGGCGACTGCAGCGCGGGTGCGGTGGCGGCCGCCAGCGCTGGCCATGCGCCGGCAATGGCCAGATCGACCCGCGCGCCCGCGGTGACGCCGGGCGCGGTCAGCACCGCGTGCATCTGCGCCGGGCTCTCGAAGCGCTGCGAAGAGACCGGCACGTCGGCCTGCCAGGTGGCGCCGTCCCAGCGCCCGGCCACCTTCGCCGCATGCTCGATCACACCCGCCGTCTCGGCGAAGAAGGCCAGTTCCTTGCCGCGCCAGGCCTCGGGCAGGCCGCCGACCGCGACGCGCAGGGCCTTGGCGTTGTCGACCAGTTCGGCGCGGGCGGCGGTGGCGGCGTCCTTCGGTTGCGCCGCCCAGGTGGCGGCGAAGGCCGCGGCGTGGCCGGCGGTACTGGCCTGGGCCGGCAGGCGCAGCGCGAACTCGCCCTGCTGCGGGATGCAGACGTCCTTGCACACCAGCCACTGCGCCGACAGCTTGATGTTCAGCGCGTCGGACTTGAAGTCCGCCGGCAGCGTGAGCGGCACCGGCAGCAGCAGCTTGCCCTCGTAGCCGTAGTTCACCAGCGGCCCCACCGGCAGGCGCGTCGGCGTCGGCCAGGCGATGTCGCCGGCCGCGACGCCGGCGGGCAGTTGCCAGTTCAGCGTGGTCGGCAGGCCCGAGTCGCCCGGGTTCTTCCAGTAGGTATGCCAGTGCGGTGCATGCTCGATCGCCAGGCCGAGCCAGACCGGCTGTCCGGGCGTGAGGCCTTGGGGCGCGTGGGCCACCAGTTCGGCGCGCACCTCGTCGGTCCTGACCACGGCGGTCTGCGCCACGCACAGCGCCGGCAGGGCGAGCACCAAGGGGAGCAGCAGGATTCGCAGCATCAGGCGTCGGAGCGTAGTGCAAGACGCAAGTTCCGGGTCGCGACAGGGTTGCCGCTGATTACGCACAAGTACGCACGGTCTTGCCGGCCAGTCGGGGGCTGCGGGTTTGTTCGTATAATCCCGCGGCTTTGCTGGGCGCACCCGTGGACACGAAGACCGCCGATCGGAAGTACCGTCAGATCGGCTGGGACGAGGACGCGGACGAACTCACCAAGGCGCCGTTCAAGCCCCTGTCTCGCGAAGAGGCGCGGGTGGTGGCGGCGAAGGACTCGCATGCGGTGAACCCGTGGCGGGTGATCGCGGTGCAGGCCGCGGTCGGGCTGGGGGTGGCGCTCGTTGCGGGCCTAGCCACCGGCCGGGTGGAGGTGTTCTGGTCGGCGCTGTACGGCGCCGGCGTGGTGGTGGTGCCGGGGGCCCTGATGGCGCGCGGCATGACCAGCCCGCTTTCGAGCGTGTCGCCGATCGGCAGTGCCGTCAGCTTCATGCTGTGGGAGGGGGTGAAGATCGGGGTTTCGGTCGTGCTGCTGATCCTGGCAGCGCGGATCGTGCAGCCACTGAGCTGGCCGGCGCTGCTGGCGGGCCTGGTGGTCTGCATCAAGGTGTACTGGGTGGCGCTGGCATGGCGCCGCCGGGTGTGAAGACGAAGAACGACGACGGGTCACGACAAAGACATGGCAGCAGAAGGTCACGCTCCCACCGCCGGTGAATACATCATTCACCACCTGACCCACCTGCAGAACGCCAAGCAGAAGTCGGTCGCGGATTTCTCGGTCCTCAACTTCGACTCGATCTTCTGGGCCGTGCTGCTCGGCATGGTCGGCTGCTTCTTCCTGTGGCGCGCCGCCAGCAGGGCCACCTCGGGCGTGCCGGGCCGCTTCCAGGCGGCGGTCGAGATCCTGGTCGAGATCGTCGACGGCCAGGCCAAGGGCATCGTGCACAACGCGCACAGCCGCAAGCTGGTCGCGCCGCTGGCGCTGACCGTGTTCGTCTGGATCTTCCTGATGAACGCGATGGACCTGCTGCCGGTGGATCTGATCCCCTACATCGTGGAGCACGGCGGCATCGCCGGCTACCAGCGCGTGGTGCCGACCGCCGACCTGTCGGTGACGATGGGCCTGTCGCTGTCGGTGCTGATCGTCTGTCTGGTCTACAACGTCAAGATCAAGGGTGTCGGCGGCTGGGCGCACGAACTGGTCAGCGCGCCCTTCGGCACCAGCAAGAACCCGCTGTTCGCGATCCCGCTGGGCATCGTCAACCTGCTGATGCAGATCATCGAGTTCGTCGCCAAGACGGTCTCGCACGGCATGCGGCTGTTCGGCAACATGTACGCCGGCGAACTGATCTTCATGCTGATCGCGCTGATGGGCGGCGCCTGGGCCTCGGTCGGCCTGGGCACCGGCATCGCGCTGGCGCTGGGCCACATCGTGGCGGGCACGGCGTGGGCCATCTTCCACATCCTGATCATCACGCTGCAGGCCTTCGTGTTCATGATGTTGACGCTGGTGTACGTCGGCCAGGCGCACGACTCGCACTAGACAATCCCTCTTTCTCTTCACCACAAACCAACGACCTTAGGAGTCACCATGGAAGTCATCAGCTTTGTTGCCATCGCCGCCGGCCTGATCATCGGTCTGGGCGCGCTGGGTGCCTGCATCGGCATCGGCATCATGGGCAGCAAGTACCTCGAATCGGCCGCGCGCCAGCCCGAGCTGATGGGCGAACTGCAGACCAAGATGTTCCTGCTGGCCGGCCTGATCGACGCGGCCTTCATCATCGGCGCCGGTATCGCGCTGTGGTTCGCCACCGCGAACCCGTTCCTGGGCCAGATCCAGAACCTTCCGAAGTAATTCGGCCCCTCTCGGTTCGTGGCGGGGTGGCGTGCTGAGCACGTCGCCCCAGAACACCA
This sequence comes from Aquincola sp., assembly GCA_022841885.1. Classification (GTDB taxonomy): domain Bacteria; phylum Pseudomonadota; class Gammaproteobacteria; order Burkholderiales; family Burkholderiaceae_C; genus CADEEN01. The sequence continues at coordinate 13,829 of JALHQP010000012.1, forward strand.
TCTTTAGAGGCATACCGCCGTGAGCATCAACGCCACCCTCATCGTCCAGATGATCGTGTTCGCGATCCTGGTCTGGTTCACGATGAAATTCGTCTGGCCGCCGATCACCGCTGCGCTCGACGAGCGCGCGAAGAAGATCGCCGACGGCCTGTCCGCCGCCGACAAGGCCAAGGCCGACCTCGCCGCCGCGAACAGCCGCGTCGAGCAGCAGCTCTCCGCCGCCCGCGACGACGCCGCCAAGCGCTTGGCCGACGCCGAGCGCCTGGCCCAGCAGATCGTCGAGGAGGCCAAGGGCCGCGCCAACGACGAAGGCGCCAAGATCGTCGCCGCCGCGAGGGCCGAAGCCGCCCAGGAGTCGGTCAAGGCGCGCGAGGCGCTGCGCGACCAGGTCGCCGCGCTCGCGGTCAAGGGCGCCGAACAGATCCTGCGCAAGGAAGTCAATCCGTCCGTGCACGCCGACCTGCTGGGTCGCCTGAAGACCGAGCTGTAAGCCATGGCCGAACTCGCCACCATCGCGCGCCCCTACGCCGAGGCCCTGTTCAAGGCCGGCGGCGGCGCTGCCGAAGCCGAGCAGGTCAATGCGCTGGCGGCCGTGGCCGCCGATCCGCAGCTGCGCCAGTTCGCCGACAACCCCAAGGTCCGTGCCGAGCAGGTGCTGTCGGTGATGGGCGGGGCGATCAAGTCGCCGCTGTCGCCCAAGGTGCAGGCCTTTCTCGGTGCGGTGCTCGACAACGGCCGCCTGGTCGCGCTGCCGGAGATCGCGGCGCAGTTCCAGGCCTTGGTGAATGCCAAGTCGGGTGTGTCCGACGCCGTGATCGAGAGCGCCTACCCGATCGACGCCTCGGCGCTCGGCGACGTGGTGGCCACGCTCGAGAAGCGCTTCGCGCGCAAGCTCAAGGCCCAGGTGGTCGTGAAGCCCGAACTGATCGGCGGCATCCGCGTGGTGGTCGGCGACGAGGTGCTCGACACCTCGGTGCGGTCCCGGCTCGAACAAATGAAGACGGCGCTCACTGCCTGAGCGACGGCCTAGGAATTCTGGAGAACAAGCGATGCAACTCAACCCCGCTGAAATTTCCGAGCTGATCAAGAGCCGGATCGAGGGCCTGCAAGGCTCGACCAACATCAAGAACCAGGGCACGGTGGTCTCGGTCACCGACGGCATCGTCCGCGTGCATGGCCTGTCCGATGCGATGCAGGGCGAGATGCTCGAGTTCCCGGCCGGCAAGGACGGCCAGCCCTCGTTCGGCCTGGCGCTGAACCTGGAGCGCGACTCGGTCGGCGCGGTGATCCTGGGCGAGTACGAGCACATCTCTGAGGGCGACACGGTCAAGTGCACCGGCCGCATCCTGGCCGTGCCGGTCGGCCCCGAGTTGATCGGTCGCGTGGTCAACGCGCTGGGCCAGCCGATCGACGGCAAGGGCCCGATCAACGCCAAGATGACCGACGTGATCGAGAAGGTCGCCCCGGGCGTGATCGCGCGCCAGTCGGTGAGCCAGCCGGTGCAGACGGGCTTGAAGTCGATCGACTCGATGGTGCCCGTGGGCCGCGGCCAGCGCGAGCTGATCATCGGCGACCGCCAGACCGGCAAGACCGCGGTGGCCGTCGACACGATCATCAACCAGAAGGGTCAGAACATGACCTGCGTGTACGTCGCGATCGGCCAGAAGGCGAGCTCGATCAAGAACGTCGTGCGCGCGCTCGAACAGGCCGGTGCGATGGACTACACCATCGTCGTCGCCGCCTCGGCCTCCGAATCGGCCGCCATGCAGTACGTGTCGGCCTACTCGGGCTGCACGATGGGCGAGTACTTCCGCGACCGCGGTCAGGACGCGCTGATCATCTATGACGACCTGTCCAAGCAGGCCGTCGCCTACCGCCAGGTCTCGCTGCTGCTGCGCCGCCCGCCGGGCCGCGAGGCCTTCCCCGGCGACGTGTTCTATCTGCACAGCCGCCTGCTCGAGCGCGCCGCGCGCGTGAACGCCGACTACGTCGAGGCCTTCACCAAGGGCGCTGTCAAGGGCAAGACCGGCTCGCTGACCGCACTGCCGGTCATCGAGACGCAGGCCGGCGACGTGTCGGCCTTCGTGCCGACCAACGTGATCTCGATCACCGACGGCCAGATCTTCCTGGAGACCTCGCTGTTCAACGCCGGCATCCGCCCCGCGATCAACGCCGGTATTTCGGTCAGCCGCGTCGGCGGCGCCGCACAGACGAACTGGATCAAGGGCCTGTCGGGCGGCATCCGTACCGACCTGGCGCAGTACCGCGAGCTGGCCGCGTTTGCGCAGTTCGCGAGTGACCTCGACGCGGCCACGCGCAAGCAGCTCGACCGCGGCGCGCGCGTGACCGAACTGTTGAAGCAGCAGCAGTATTCGCCGCTGCCGATCAGCCTGATGGGCGCGACCCTGTTCGCGGTCAACAAGGGCTATCTCGACGACGTGGACACCAAGAAGGCGCTGGCCTTCGAGCATGGCCTGCACCAGCACCTGAAGTCGAGCCACGCCGCCCTGCTGGCGACGATCGAGAAGAACGGCGCCAAGTGGGACAACAAGCCGGCCAAGGACGGCGACAGCGACGAGAAGAAGGCATTCAAGAAGACGTGCATCGACGCCGAGGCTGAATTGACCGCGGCCATCGGCGCGTTCAAGAAGAGCTTCGCCTAAGGAGTGCGGCAATGGCCGTAGGCAAGGAAATCCGCGCCAAGATCAAATCGGTGGAGAACACCAAGAAGATCACCAAGGCGATGGAAATGGTGGCGGCGAGCAAGATGCGCAAGGCACAGGAGCGCATGAAGCAGGCGCGCCCGTACAGCGACAAGGTGCGCAACATCGCGGCCAACCTGGCGCAGGCCAACCCCGAGTACCAGTCGCCCTACATGCGCACCGGCGGCAGCGCCAAGGCGGTCGGCTTCATCGTCGTCACCACCGACAAGGGTCTGTGCGGCGGCTTGAACACCAACATGCTGCGCGCGCTGACGACCAAGATGCGCGAGGCGCAGGACGCCGGCCAGTCGGTGCAGACGGTGGCGATCGGCAACAAGGGTTTCGGCTTCCTGAACCGCATCGGTGCCAACGTGGTCAGCCACGCGATCCAGCTCGGCGACGCGCCGCAGCTGGACAAGCTGATCGGCCCGGTCAAGGTGATGCTCGACGCCTTCGTCGAAGGCAAGCTCGACGCCGTGTACCTGTGCTACACGAAGTTCATCAACACGATGAAGCAGGAGCCGCTGATCGAGCCGCTGCTGCCGCTCGGCGCCGACCGCCTGTCGCAAAGCGCCGAGGAGAAGAAGGCCTACGGCTGGGACTACCTCTACGAGCCCGACGCGGCCAGCGTGATCGACGAGCTGCTCAAGCGTTATCTCGAAGCCCTGGTCTACCAGGGCGTGGCCGAGAACATGGCCAGCGAGCAGAGCGCGCGCATGGTGGCGATGAAGGCCGCCACCGACAACGCCGGCAACCTGATCGGCGAGCTGAAGCTCATCTACAACAAGACACGGCAGGCAGCGATCACCAAGGAACTCTCCGAGATCGTCAGCGGCGCCGCCGCGGTCTGAGAACACCGAATTCGAATCGAAGGAAGCACACAAAATGGCTCAAGGCAAGATCGTTCAGTGCATCGGCGCCGTGGTGGACGTCGAGTTCCCGCGCGACCAGATGCCGCGCATCTACGACGCGCTCAAGCTCGACGGCTCGGCGCTGACGCTGGAAGTGCAGCAGCAGCTCGGCGACGGCGTGGTGCGCACCATCGCGCTCGGCTCGTCCGACGGCCTGCGCCGCGGCATCGTGGTGCGCAACACCGGCGCCGGCATCTCGGTGCCGGTGGGCAAGGCCACCCTGGGCCGCATCATGGACGTGCTCGGCAACCCGATCGACGAGCGCGGCCCTGTGGACCAGGCGCAGACCGCGCTGATCCACCGCAAGGCGCCGGCCTACGACGAGCTCTCGCCGTCGCAGGAGCTGCTCGAGACCGGCATCAAGGTGATCGACCTGATCTGCCCGTTCGCCAAGGGCGGCAAGGTGGGCCTGTTCGGCGGCGCCGGCGTCGGCAAGACCGTCAACATGATGGAGCTGATCAACAACATCGCCAAGGCGCACTCGGGCCTGTCGGTGTTCGCCGGCGTGGGCGAGCGCACCCGCGAGGGCAACGACTTCTATCACGAGATGGCCGAGTCGGGCGTCGTCAAGCTCGACAACCTGGGCGAGTCGAAGGTGTCGATGGTCTACGGCCAGATGAACGAGCCGCCGGGCAACCGCCTGCGCGTCGCGCTCACGGGCCTGACGATCGCCGAATCGTTCCGCGACGAAGGCCGCGACGTGCTCTTCTTCGTCGACAACATCTACCGCTACACGCTGGCCGGCACCGAAGTGTCCGCGCTGCTCGGCCGCATGCCCTCCGCCGTGGGCTACCAGCCGACGCTGGCCGAAGAAATGGGCCGCCTGCAGGAGCGCATCACCTCCACCAAGGTCGGATCGATCACCTCGATCCAGGCCGTGTACGTGCCGGCGGACGACCTGACCGACCCGTCGCCGGCGACCACCTTTGCCCACCTGGACGCCACCGTCGTGCTGTCGCGCGACATCGCGGCACTCGGCATCTACCCTGCGGTGGACCCGCTGGACTCGAACAGCCGCCAGGTCGACCCCAACGTCGTCGGCGAGGAACACTACAGCACCACGCGCGCGGTGCAGGCCACGCTGCAGCGCTACAAGGAACTGCGCGACATCATCGCGATCCTGGGCATGGACGAACTGTCGCCCGAGGACAAGCTGGCCGTGGCGCGCGCGCGCAAGATCCAGCGCTTCCTGTCGCAGCCTTTCCACGTGGCTGAGGTGTTCACCGGCTCGCCGGGCGTCTACGTGCCGCTGAAGGAAACGATCCGCGGCTTCAAGATGATCGTCAACGGCGAGTGCGACCACCTGCCCGAGCAGGCCTTCTACATGGTCGGCACCATCGACCAGGCGTTCGAAAAAGCCAAGAAGATCCAGTAAGGAGCCGAGATGGCCACCATCCACGTCGACGTCGTCTCCGCCGAAGAGAGCATCTTCTCGGGCGAGGCGAAGTTCGTCGCGCTGCCGGGCGAGGTGGGCGAGCTGGGCATCTACCCGCGCCACACCCCGCTCATCACGCGCATCAAGCCGGGCGCGGTGCGCATCGAGCGCGCCGACAACGGCGAGGAAGAGTTCGTCTTCGTCGCCGGCGGCATTCTCGAGGTGCAGCCGAACTGCGTGACGGTGCTCGCTGACACCGCGATCCGCGGCCACGACCTCGACGAGGCCAAGGCCAGCGAGGCCAAGAAGCTGGCCGAAGAGGCGATGCGCAACGCCAAGAGCGATCTCGACCTGGCTAAGGCCACGAGCGAGTTCGCCACCATGGCTGCACAACTCGCGGCGATCCAGAAGCTGCGCAAGAAGTAGGCGTCGGCCAACCCATGCACGGGGCCGATCCGGACATCCGGGTCGGCCCCGTCTTCTTTCGGGCGCCGCGCGGGGCTAGGCTGGCGCCATGAACACCGAAGCCCTGCGCCGCCAGACCCTCGGCGAGCTGCTGCACCGCAGCGCCGCGCGCCACCCAGACAAGCTCGCCGTCGCCTGCGGTGCGACGCGCTGGACCTATGCCGAGTTCGACGCGCTGTGCGACCGCCTTGCCGCGGGACTGGCCGAACACGGCGTGGCCAAGGGCGACCGCGTCGCGATCCTGGCGCGCAACTCGCACGGCTTTGCCGCGATGCGCTTCGCGCTCGCGCGCCTGGGGGCCGTGCTGGTGCCGATCAACTTCATGCTCAAGGCCGAGGAAGCGGCCTACATCCTGCGCCACGCCGGCGCGCGCCTGCTCGCCACCGACAGCGGCCTGGCCGCGCTGGCGCGCGAAGCCGCGGCGCTGGACACGCAGGTCGCGCAGCTGATCTGGCTGCCGTCGGAGGACCCGGGCGAGCCCGTGCCCGGCATGCTGCACCTCGACGAACTCGCCGCCAGCACCGCCGCATTGCCGGCGGTGGACCTGGCGGGCAGCGATATCGCGCAGATCGTCTACACCAGCGGCACCGAGTCGCTGCCCAAGGGCGCGATGCTGACGCACGACGCGGTGCTGTGGCAGTACGTGAGCTGCGTGGTCGACGCGTCGATCGCCGGCGAGGACATGCCACTGCACGCGCTGCCGCTGTACCACTGCGCGCAGCTCGACGTGTTCTTCGGCCCGGCGATCTACGTCGGGGCGAGCAACGTCATCACGAGCAAGCCCACGCCGGACAACCTGCTGCCGCTGATCCAGCGCCACCGCATCACGAGCTTCTTCGCGCCGCCGACGGTGTGGATCGCGCTGCTGCGCTCGCCGCTGTTCGACCAGACCGACCTGAGCTCGCTGAAGAAGGGCTATTACGGCGCGTCGATCATGCCGGTGGCCGTGATGCAGGAGATCCTGCAGCGCCTGCCGGCACTGCGCCTGTGGAACCTCTACGGCCAGACCGAGATCGCGCCGCTGGCCACGATGCTCGGCCCCGAGGACCAGCTGCGCAAGCCCGGCTCCTGCGGGCGTGCGGTGCTCAACGTCGAGACCCGCGTGGTCGACGACGCGATGCAGGACGTGCCGCGCGATGGCCGCAGCATCGGCGAGATCGTGCACCGCAGCCCGCAGCTGCTCGCCGGCTACTTCCACGACGACGAGCGCACGGCGGCGGCCTTCGAGGGTGGCTGGTTCCACTCCGGCGACCTGGCGACGATCGACGCCGAGGGCTACATCTCGGTGGTCGACCGCAAGAAGGACATGATCAAGACCGGCGGCGAGAACGTCGCCAGCCGCGAGGTGGAGGAGGCGATCTACCGCGTCGCCGGCGTCAGCGAGGTCGCGGTGGTCGGCCTGCCGCACCCGCGCTGGGTCGAGGCGGTGGTGGCCATCGTGGTGCGCAAGCCTGACGCGTCGGCGCTCGACGAGGCCACGCTGCTCGCGCAATGCGGCAAGCACCTGGCGGGCTTCAAGGCGCCCAAACGTGTGCTCTTCGTCGACGCACTGCCGAAGAACCCGAGCGGCAAGCTGCTCAAGCGCGAGCTGCGGCGCGCGCACATGACGCTGTTCGACGGCGCCTGAGCGCCGAGTTCAGCCGCGCGCGGGAATGTTCAGCCCGCGCACCACGGCCGGCCGCGCGACGAAGGCCGCGAGCACGCGCTGCACGTTCGGGAAGTCCGCGAAGCCGACCAGCTCGCCGGCGCCGTAAAAGCCCACCAGGTTGCGCACCCACGGGAAGGTGGCGATGTCGGCCACGGTGTACTCGTCGCCCATGATCCAGTCGCGGCCTGCGAGGCGCTGCTCGAGCACGCGCAGCAGGCGCTTCGATTCATCGACGTAGCGCTGGCGCGGCCGCTTGTCCTCGTAGTCCTTGCCGGCGAACTTGTGGAAGAAGCCGACCTGGCCGAAGAACGGCCCGACGCCGCCCATCTGGAACATCAGCCACTGCAGCGTCTCGTAGCGGCGTGCGGCATCGGCGGGCATCAGTTGCCCGGTCTTGTCGGCCAGGTAGACCAGGATCGCGCCGGACTCCCACAGCGCGAGCGGCTTCCCGCCGGGTCCGTCGGGATCGATGATGGCCGGGATCTTGTTGTTCGGGTTCAGCGACAGGAACTCGGGCGAGGTCTGGTCGTGGCGTTCGAAGCTCACCAGGTGCGGCTCGTAGGGCAGGCCGGTCTCCTCGAGTGCGATCGACACCTTGACGCCGTTGGGGGTGGGCAGCGAGTACAGCTGCAGGCGGTCCGGGTGCCGGGCCGGCCACTTGCGGGTGACTTGGAAGGCGGACAGGTCGGTCATGGGGCGGGATTCTGTCGCGCACCCCATGGCCTTGCCCGCGCAGGGCCACACAGTCCGGGCTCGCCATGGCCCGCGAAGACCCGCCTCTGATCGTTGACCTGCGCGCGCGCTTTGCGGCGCACGCCGATGCGGCGCTGGCCGCGCCGATGCAGGCCTACATGAAGTCGGTTCTGCCGTTCTACGGCATCCCGGCGCCGCTGCGGCGCCGGCTCACGGCAGAGTCGGTTCGGGCCTGTCCCTGCGCCGACACGGCGGCGCTGGCGCAGACGATGCAGCGCTTGTGGCGCGAGGCGAATTTTCGCGAGGAGCGCTATGCGGCCATCGAGCTGCCGCGCCTGGGCCGTGTGCACCCGAAGCTCGTGAACCTCGCGCTGTTGCCGTTGGCCGAGCGCATGGTGGTCGAGGGGGCCTGGTGGGACCTGGTGGACGACCTGTCGGGCAACCTCGTCGCGCGCCTGCTCGAGCGCCACCCGCGCGAGATGAAGCCGGTGCTTCGGCGCTGGGCGCGCGGCGACGAGCTCTGGCTGCGGCGGGCCGCGATGCTGGTGCAGCGCAGCGTCGCGCCCGAAGTCTTCGACGCCGTGCTGCTGTACGACACGATCCTGCCGTCGATCGGCGATGGCCGCTTCGCGGACGAGTTCTTCATCCGCAAGGGCATCGGCTGGGCCTTGCGTGAACGTTCCTATGCGGCACCCGAGGAGGTGCAGGCCTTCTGCCGCGAATACGCATCACAACTCGCGCCGCTGACGCGGCGCGAGGCGCTCAAGGCGATCGAACGGCGTCGCTAGGACGGCGCGACCAGGTCGCGGTAGGCGTGCCAGCTGGCATGCGCGAGCCAGGGGAAGATCACGATCAGACCGAGCATCAGGGTCGCGAAACCGACCAGGGTCAGCGCCGCGATCAGCGCCGCCCACAGCAGCATCGGTGCCGGATTGCGGGTGCAGCAGCGCAGGCTGGTCAGCATCGCCGTCACGGTGTCCAGCGGGCGGTCGACGAGCAGCGGCGCGGTCACGACGCTGAGCGCGAACACCGCCGCGGCCAGCAGGGCGCCGACGGCGAAGTAGGCCAGCAGCAGCGAGCCATAGCGCCCGGACAGCAGCAGCTCCTGCGGCAGGCGCGACCACTGCAGCGGCTCGCCGTCGTAGAACAGCGCGAACACAATCGCGGCGAGTCGCTCCCAGACGATGTAGGCCAGCACGAGCGCGAGGCCGAACAGCGCGATCGAGCCGGCGTTGGAGCGCCAGATGCGCCGCATCTGCGGCGTCTCGCCGCCCGACTCGAGCCCGCGCGACAGGCGGTAGACGGCGATCGCGAAGAACGGTGCCACGAGCAGGAAGCCGCCCAGCAGGGCCGGCGCGGCATAGGTGGCACGCCAGCCGGCCGTCATCAGCAGCGCGCCGATGACGGCGACCACGGCGCCGATGGCCAGGCTCATGCCCGGCTCGCGCGCCAGGTCGCGCGCTCCCAGGCGCAGCCACACCAAGGGCTGCGACAGCGCGATGTCGCGCACGCCGGGCGGGCCGAGGGGAGTCGACGGCGCATGCCGTTCGAGGGTCTGGTCCATGGCGAACTCCTTCGCGGGACGGGAGCGCACGGGTAGGTGCAGGCGAGGATGCTAGGCCTGTGTCGTCGCGATGGCAACCGGCCCGGCGGCGGTTACGCTCGGCCGGTGCGAACCACCGGTGGAGGCGGCATGGCCAAGAAGGACGGCAAGCAGGCGGGCGAGAACGAGGGCCTCGGCAAGCGCGAGTACACCGAGCGGCTCGAACCGCTGCAGCTCGAGCTCAACCGCATGGCGCGCTGGCTGCAGGCCAGCGGGCGGCGCCTCGCGGTCGTGATCGAGGGCCGCGACACCGCGGGCAAGGGCGGCGTGATCGCGGCCATCGCCGACACGCTCAATCCGCGCCAGTGCCATGTGGTGGCGCTGTCCAAGCCGAGCGAGCGCGAGAAGACGCAGTGGTACTTCCAGCGCTACGTGCCGCATCTGCCGGCGGCCGGCGAGATCGCCCTCTTCGACCGCAGCTGGTACAACCGCGCCGGCGTCGAGCCGGTGATGGGTTTCTGCACGCCGGCGCAGACGGCGGCCTTCCTGAAGCAGGCACCGCTGTTCGAGAAGCTGCTGGTCGACGACGGCGTGCTGCTCTTCAAGTACTGGCTGACGGTGGACCAGGCGCAGCAGGAGGCGCGTTTCGCCGAGCGGCTCGAGGACCCGATGAAGCGCTGGAAGCTGTCGCCGATCGACCTCAAGGCGCGTGAGAAGTACGCGGCCTACACCAAGGCGCGCGAAACGATGCTCGAGGCCACGCATACGAAGCAGGCGCCGTGGACGCTGGTGGACTTCAACGACCAGCGGCGCGGCCGGCTGACGCTGATCCGCCACCTGCTCGACCACCTGCCCGACACCGCGGTGCCCGACGAGAAGATCGTGTTTCCGCCGCTGCCGGGCCGGCCGCTGAAGGAGAGCTTCAAGGGCAGGCTCAAGCCGATCCCGAGCGTCCGCTAGCTCAGATCAGGAAGGGTGCGTTCGGCAGCTCGTTCGGGTTGGCGTCGCCCGCCGCGGCCGGGAAGTGTTGCGCCAGCAGCGCATCGACCGCGTCGACCGCCGCGTTGAGCCCCTCCTCGAAACGGCCGGCGCGGAAGGCCGCGCGCATGCCGTCGACGATGGCCTGCCACTGATCGTGGCTGACATGCTTGTTCAGGCCCCGGTCGGCCACGATCTCGATCGCGTGCTCGGCCAGCAGCAGGTAGATCAGCACGCCGTTGTCGGCCTCGGTGTCCCACACGCGCAGCTTGCCGAACAGGGTGATCGCGCGGTCGCGCGCCGACAGGCGCTGCCAGATGTAGGACGTGGGCAGCCCGGCCTCGACGCAGACGCGGATCTCGCCGCCATGCCGCTTCTCGCTCGCCGCGATGCGCTGCTCGATGCGTGCCAGAGCGGCGTCGTCGAGCGCGCGCTTGACGTCACGCTCGTCGAGCCAGCGGTGCTTGAGCAGGCGCAGCAGTCGGTTGCTCGTCGGCATCACCAATCCCCCCCGGCCCCGCCGCCGCCGAAGTCCCCCCCGCCGCCGGAACTGAAGCCGCCGCCGTCACCGCCACTCCAGCCGCCACCACCGCCACCGGACCAGCCACCGCCCGACCACCCGCCGCCATGACGGCCCGCGTGGGTGCGCAGCGACTTGCCGAGCCCGCCGAAGAGCGCGAACAACAGGCCGATCACGCCGCCGATGCCGGCCAACAGCAGGCTCTGCGTGACGAACCAGGCGATGCCGCCGCCGGCCGCACCGCTGGCCAGCGAGCCCAGGCCGCGGCCGAGGATGCCGCGCAGCACGGTGGCCACGATGGGCACCGCGATGAACGCGAACATCAGCAGCTCGATCGGGTCGAAGTCGCCGGCCGGGGTGCCGATGCGGCCGCGCGGCGCCGGCGCCGGCAGGTCTTCGCCCTTGATGCGCGCGATCAACGCGTCGACGCCCGCGTCGATGCCGCCGGCAAAGTCGCCCTGCTTGAAGCGCGGGCTGATGTCGTTCTGGATGATGCGCCGCGCCGCCAGGTCGGGCACCGCGCCCTCGAGCGCCTTGGCCGGTGCGATCCACAGCTTGCGGTCGTCCTTGGCGATCACGAGCAGCAGGCCGTCGCCGACGTCGCGGCGGCCGATCTTCCAGCTCTCGCCGACACGCTGCGCATAGGACGCGATGTCCTCGGGCTGCGTCGTCGGCACCATCAGCACCACGATCTGCGGCCCAGCGCTGGCTTCGAATTCGGCCAGCTTGGTGACCAGCCGCGCCACGTCGGCTGCCGACAGCGTGCCGGTCTGGTCGATCACGCGCTCGGTGAGCGGGGGCACCGGCTGGAGGGCCTGCGCGGACGCGAGGGTCGCCGCGCAGGCCAGCAGGAGCAGCAGCGCGAGCTGCCGCAGCGTGCGCATCACCGTGGGCTTACTTGGAGGCCGGCTTGTCGAAGCTCACCGCCGGCGGCGCCGAGATCTGGGCCTCGTTCTGTACCGTGAAGTTGGGCTTGACCTCGTAGCTGAAGATCATCGCCGTCAGGTTGGTCGGGAACTGGCGCGCGAGCACGTTGTAGTCCTGCACCGTCTTGATGTAGCGGTTGCGCGCCACGGTGATGCGGTTCTCGGTGCCCTCGAGCTGCACACGCAGATCCTGGAAACCCTGGTTGGCCTTCAGGTTCGGGTACTGCTCCACCGTCACGAGCAGGCGCGACAGCGCGCCCGACAGCTCGCCCTGGGCCTGCTGGAACTTGTTGAAGGCCTCGGGGTTGTTGATCAGCTCGGGCGTGGCCTGGATCGAGGTGGCCTTGGCGCGTGCCTCGATCACCTTGGTCAGCGTCTCCTGCTCGAAGTTGGCCTCCCCCTTGACCGTCGCGACGATGTTCGGGATCAGGTCGGCACGGCGCTGGTACTGGTTCAGCACCTCGGCCCAGGCGCCCTTGGTCTGCTCGTCCAGGGTCTGGAACTGGTTGTAGCCGCAGCCCGAGAGCGTGAGGGCGGTGGCGAGCGCGGCGGCGCCGGTCAGTGCGCGACGGGTGGCGGTCATCTGGATCCTCCTGCAATCGGGTGGCGGATGCTACCCGTGGCCGCAAGATGCGGACAGGGGATGCGGGTTCAAGGGCTGGCGAACTACAATCGTGCCGTCCCGAGGAGCGTTGCAACGGCCCTGTCATGCACGGGCTGCCAGGCTCGGGACCGCGCGGGGCACCTGCCTCCTCGCCCCCGCAACGGCGCTCGTCAATGCCTCCCTGCAATGACGATGACCACGCCGCTTTCTCCGCCCCCGCTCCGACTCGCCGGCCTCGAACCGATCGCCGTCGGTGAAGGTTCGCTGTTCGTCAACATCGGCGAGCGCACCAACGTCACCGGCTCCAAGGCTTTTGCACGCCTGATCCTGGCCGGCCAGTTCGAGGAAGCGCTCACAGTGGCGCGCCAGCAGGTCGAGAACGGCGCCCAGATCATCGACGTCAATATGGACGAGGCGATGCTGGACTCGCAGGCAGCGATGGTGCGGTTCCTGAACCTGATGGCCGGCGAGCCCGAGATCGCGCGCGTGCCGGTGATGATCGACAGCTCGAAGTGGAGCGTCATCGAAGCCGGGCTGCAGTGCATTCAGGGCAAAGGGATCGTCAACTCGATCTCGATGAAGGAAGGCGAGGCCGAGTTCCGGCGCCAGGCGAACCTGGTGCGCCGCTATGGCGCGGCCGCGGTCGTGATGGCGTTCGACGAGAAGGGCCAGGCCGACACCTTCGCGCGCAAGACCGAGATCTGCGCACGCGCCTACCGGATCCTCGTCGACGAGGTCGGCTTTGCGCCCGAGGACATCATCTTCGACCCCAACATCTTCGCCATCGCCACCGGCATCGAGGAGCACGACAACTACGCGGTCGACTTCATCGAGGCCACGCGCTGGATCAAGACGCACCTGCCGGGCGCGAAGGTCAGCGGCGGCGTCAGCAACGTGAGCTTCTCGTTTCGCGGCAACGACCCGATGCGCGAGGCGATCCACACCGTGTTCCTGTACCACGCGATCAAGGCGGGCATGGACATGGGCATCGTCAACGCCGGCATGATCGGTGTCTACGACGATCTCGACCCCGAGCTCAAGGAGCGTGTCGAGGACGTGGTGCTGAACCGCCGCAAGGACGCCGGCGAGCGCCTGATCGAGATCGCCGACCGCGCCAAGAGCGCGGGCAAGGACGACAGTGCGCGCCTGGCCTGGCGCGCCCACCCGGTCGACCAGCGCCTGTCGCACGCGCTGGTGCACGGCATCACCGACTTCATCACCGAGGACACCGAGGAGTCCTGGCAAGCGATCCAGGCCAAGGGAGGCCGGCCGCTGCACGTGATCGAAGGGCCGCTGATGGCGGGCATGAACATCGTCGGCGACCTGTTCGGCCAGGGCAAGATGTTCCTGCCGCAGGTGGTGAAGAGCGCGCGCGTGATGAAGCAGGCGGTCGCGCACCTGCTGCCCTACATCGAGGCCGAGAAGAAGGCGCTGATCGAGGCTGGCGGCGAGGCCAAGCCCAAGGGCAAGATCGTGATCGCCACCGTGAAGGGCGACGTGCACGACATCGGCAAGAACATCGTCACCGTCGTGCTCCAGTGCAACAACTTCGAGGTCGTCAACATGGGCGTCATGGTCCCGTGCCAGGACATCCTCGCGAAAGCCAAGGTCGAAGGCGCCGACATCGTCGGCCTGTCGGGCCTGATCACGCCCAGCCTCGAGGAGATGCAGCATGTCGCGGCCGAGATGCAGCGTGACGAGTGGTTCCGCATCAAGAAGATCCCGCTGCTGATCGGCGGCGCGACCACGAGCCGCGTGCACACCGCGGTGAAGATCGCGCCGCACTACGAAGGCCCGGTCGTCTATGTGCCCGATGCGTCGCGCAGCGTCGGCGTGTGCTCGGACCTGATCTCCGACGAGCGCGCTGCGCGGTTCATCGCCGACATGACGGCCGACTACCAGCGCGTGCGCGAGCAGCATGCGAACAAGAAGGCGGCGAAGATCGTGCCCTTGGCCGAGGCGCGCGCCAACAAGTCGCCGATCGACTGGAGTGCCTACCAGCCGACGAAGCCGAAGTTCCTCGGCCGCCGCGTGCTGCGCAACGTCGACATCGCAGAACTGGCGCCCTACATCGACTGGACGCCGTTCTTCCAGACCTGGGACCTGGCGGGCAAGTTTCCGGAGATCCTGCGCGACGAGGTGGTGGGTCACGAGGCCACGCGAGTCTTCAGCGACGCCAAGCGTTTGCTGCAGCGTGCGATCGAGGGCCGCTGGCTGCAGGCCCATGGCGTGTTCGGCCTCTATGCCGCGAACCCGGTGCACGACGACGACATCGCCTTCTATGCCGACGAGGCGCGTGCCGAACCGCTGATGGTCTGGCATGGCCTGCGTTTGCAAACCGAGCGGCCGGTGATCGATGGCGTCAAGCGCCCGAACCGCTGCCTCGCCGACTACGTGTCCTCGAAAGGCAACGACTACGCCGGCATGTTCGCGGTCAGCATCCAGGGCGTCGAGAAAAGGGAAGCGCAGTTCCTGGCCGACCACGACGACTACTCGGCCATCATGCTCAAGGCGCTGGCCGACCGTCTGGCCGAGGCTTTCGCCGAGCGCCTGCACCAGCGCGTGCGCACCGAGTTCTGGGGCTACGCCGCCGACGAAGCGCTCGACCACACGCAGCTGATCGCCGAGCAGTACCGCGGCATCCGCCCCGCGCCGGGCTACCCGGCCTGCCCCGACCACCGCGCCAAGCTCGATCTGTTCCGCGTGCTCGACGCGGCCGAGGTCGGCATGGCGCTGACGGAGAGCCTAGCCATGACGCCGGCTTCCAGCGTGTCGGGCTTCTACCTCGCGCATCCCGAGGCCGTGTACTTCAACGTCGGCAGCATCGGCGACGACCAGCTGGCCGACTGGGCCGCGCGCAACGCGCTCGACGAGTCGTCGGCGCGGCGGGCGCTCGCCCCGCTGTTGGGCTGAGTTCGCCCGCGCAGGTGTGACGGCGGGTAACGCCCGCGGGCGCTGCCAACACCTTCACACCTTGGCGTCACGCGGCGCCGGAAGAATGCGCTGACAGCGAGCGCCCTGAGGTCGGAACCCCGAGCCTTGGCGAGACGCGCCGCGCAGGGGGTGGCATGGTGACGACACGAGCACACGCGGGTCGGACGTTGCGTTGGCGCGCCTGGTGCAGCGGCGTGCTGCTGGTGGTGCTGGCAGCCTGCGGCAGCGGCGGCGGCAGCGACGAGGGCGCGGTCGGCGACAACGCCGAGATGCCCGCGTCGCGCGACGCGGCCGCGCGCTTCCTTACCCAGGCCAGCTTCGGCCCCACCGAGGCCGAGATCGACCGCGTGATGTCGATGGGCTATGGCGCCTGGATCGACGACCAGTTCAACAACCGGCCGCTGTCCCAGCACCGAGCCACCTGGGAAGCCGCCGACGCGGCAGCCAAGGCGGCCGACCCGACCAATGCCAATGCCGGTGTCTACCAGAACGGCACGCTCAACGCGTTCTGGAAATCGGCGATCAGTGGCCAGGACCAGTTGCGCCAGCGCGTCGCATTCGCCCTGTCGCAGATCATGGTCATCTCGATGGTCGACGGCGGCGTGGGCGACAACCCGCGTGCCGCAGCGGCCTACCTCGACCTGCTGGCCGACAAGGGGCTGACGAACTACCGCGAACTGATCGAGTCGGTGTCGTTGCACCCGATGATGGGCACCTACCTCTCGCACTTGCGCAACCAGAAGGCCGACCCGCGCACCGGCCGCGTGCCCGACGAGAACTACGCGCGCGAGGTGATGCAGCTGTTCTCGATCGGCCTGCAGGAGCTCAACACCGACGGCAGCGTGCGCACCAGTGGGGGTCTGGCGATCGACACCTACACGCCGGCAGACATCGGCGGCCTGGCGCGCGTGTTCACCGGCTGGAGCTGGGACTGCCCGGCCTACCCGGCCAACAACTGCTTCTACTCGGGATCGAACAGCGGCGTCAGCGACCCGGACCGCGGTTTCAAGCCGATGCGCGGCTACGCCAACTTCCACAGCACCGAAGCGAAGAGCTTCCTCGGCCGCACGATCGCCGCACAGGGCACGGCCGACCCGGCGGCCAGCCTGCGCGACGCACTCGACACGCTGAGCAACCACCCCAACGTCGGCCCCTTCATCGGCAAGCAGCTGATCCAGCGCCTGGTCACCAGCAACCCGAGCCCGGCCTACGTCACCGCGGTGGCCAATGCCTTCGCCAACAACGGCAGCGGCGTGCGCGGCGACATGAAGCATGTGGTCAAGACGATCCTGATGCACGCCGAGGCGCGCCAGACGGGCACGACGGCCGGCAAGGTGCGCGAACCGGTGCTGCGCCTGTCCGCCTTCCTGCGCGCCTACGGCTTTGCCTCCGACAGCGGCGAGTACCGCGTGGGCAACACCGACAACCCGGGCACCCAGCTCGGCCAGAGCCCGCTGCGCTCGCCTTCGGTGTTCAACTTCTACCGCCCGGGCTACGTGCCGCCAGGCACGGCATCGGCCGCGGCCAGTCTCGCGGTGCCCGAGATGCAGATCGTGCACGAGACCACCGCTGCGGGCTACGTGAACTTCATGCGCGACAACGTGTCGTCGGGCGTCGGCGCCTTCGGTGCAACGCTCAACCGGCGCGACCTGCAGGGCAACCTCACGGCGGAGATCGCGCTGGCCGACCGACCGACCGAACTGGTGGCGAGCGTGAACCGCAAGCTGATGTACGGGTCGATGCCGGCGGCACTCGCCACCGAGATCGAAGGCGCCGTGGGCTCGATCGCGATCCCCGCCGCCACCGGCAGCAACCAGGCGCAGATCGACACGGCGCGGCGCAACCGCGTCAACGCTGCGATCTTCCTCGCCCTGGTGTCGCCCGAGTTCCTGGTCCAACGCTGAAGCGAGGCATCACCATGCTGATCAACCCGAATGCTTCGCGCCGCGCCTTCCTGCGCCAGGCGGGCGCCCTGTCCGCGCTCGGTGCCGCCTCGCCGCTGGCGCTGAACCTGGCACTGATGAACTCGGCCGCCGCGCAAAGCGCGCCCGACTACCGGGCGCTGGTGTGCATCTTCCTGTTCGGCGGCAACGACGCCTACAACATGGTGCTGCCCACCGACACCGCGTCGTGGAGCGCGTACCAGGCCACGCGCACGCAGGCGCCCGACTCGATCGCGCTGCTCGCACCCGGCACCGCGGCCGACGGCGGCGCGGCAGTCGGCTCGCCGGCGCGCCTGGGCGGCGTGCTGCCGATCGCACCGCTCAATGCGCAGGGCCGCAGCTTCGCGCTGCATCCCTACCTGGGTACGCTGCAGTCGATGTTCGACACCGACCGCCGTCTGGCCGTCGTGCCCAACGTCGGCCCGCTGCTGATGCCCACCACCAAGGCGCAGTACGCGAACTCGTCGCATCCCAGGCCGGCCAGCCTGTTCTCGCACAACGACCAGCAGAACACCTGGCAGTCGTTCCAGCCCGAAGGCGCGACCGTCGGCTGGGGCGGGCGCCTGGGCGACCTGGTGGCCGCGGGCAATCAGCGCGCCATCTTCACCGCCATCTCGGCCAGCGGCAACGCGGTCTGGCTGTCTGGGCAGAACGTGCGCCAGTACCAGGTGGGCAGCAACGGCGCCATCCGCATGGGCAGCGACGCCAACGGCCGCATCTACGGCTCGACCGCGGTCGCGGCGGCGATGGAGCGCATCGTGCGCGGCAGCCGGGGCGGCCATGTGTTCGAAGGCGACCTGGCCTCGGTGTCGCAGCGCTCGATCGACGCCGAGCTCGCCTTGCGCACGGCGCTGCGGGCACCGTCCGATCCGCTGTTCGGCACCGCGCCGGCGAGCGGCAACTACAACGCCAACAACGACCCCAAGCTGCGCTACACGCCCGACCCGCTGGTGCCCGCCACCACCGCGTTCAACGCACTGGCGCAGCAGCTGCAGATCGTGGCGCGCATGATCGACGCGGCCGGCAATGCCAACATCGGTGCGCGGCGCCAGGTCTTCTTCGTCAGCCTCGGCGGCTTCGACAACCACGACCTGCAGAACCGCAACCATGCCGACCTGATGGCACGCCTGGGGCACGCGATGCGCTACTTCGACACCGCGCTCGGCGCGATGGGCCAGCGCAACAACGTCACCACCTTCACCGCCAGCGACTTCGGCCGCACCTTCACCAGCAATGGCGACGGCACCGACCATGGTTGGGGCGCGCACCACTTCGTGATGGGTGGCGCGGTGCGCGGCGGCGACTTCTACGGCGCCTTCCCGGTGGTCGGGGTCAAGAACGCCAACAACAACAACTTCGACTCCAGCCCCGACCAACTCGGCAACGGCTCGATGCTGCCCACCACGTCGGTGGACCAGTTCGGTGCCACGCTGGCGCGCTGGTTCGGCGTCGCCGACAGCGACCTCGGTGGCGTGTTCCCGAGCCTGGCCAACTTTTCGAACCGCAACCTCGGGTTCATGGTGTAAACCGGCGCGCGGGGCGTATCGTTCAGGTTGGATCTATCCAAGGAGACGACCGTGAACCGCATCGCCCTGACGCTGGCCCTCGCCGCTGCACCCCTGGCCCTGTCCTGGGCCGCCGAGACCAAACTCGTGGCCGCTGCCGCCTCGGCGCCGGTGCCCAAGGTCGTGCAAGGGGTCCGTCTGGCCGGCCTGTGCAATACCTGCGCCGTGGTCACGAACGTCAAGAGCGAACGCCGACAGGGCGATGCGAGTGGCGTCGGCGCAGTCGGCGGCGCGGTGGCGGGTGGCGTGGTCGGCAAGAGCACCACCGACAGCACGGTGGGCACGGTGGGCGGTGCCGCCATCGGCGGCATCCTCGGCCACCAGATCGAGAAGCGTGCCAAGAGCCACCGCGTCTGGATCACCACCGTGACGATGAAGGACGGCAGCGTGCGCAAGTTCGAGACCGGCAGCAACACCGCCTGGAAGACCGGCTCGGTGGTCGATGTCGGCAGCGACAACAAGCTGGCGCTGCGCAAGTGACGCCGCACCTCGCGCTGACCGCGGCCCTGGTCGCGAGCCTTGCCGGCGTCGTTTTCGCCGACGACGACCGCCGCCGCGGCGACCGCAAGGAGGAGTTCCGGGACGGCCCGTGCAAGGTCGAGCGCGAATGGAAGGGCAACGGCGACTACAAGGAAGAGCGCAAGTGCGACGACGGTCGCGACCGCTACCGTGGCCGCAAGACGGTGCACTGGGAGGGTCCCTGCAAGGTCGAGCGCGAGTGGAAGGGCAACGGCGACTACAAGGAAGAGCGCAAGTGCCAGTCGCGTCGCGACGACGATGACGACCACGGCCGTCGCAGTCGCCCACACCCGGTGGTGGTGGTGCCCGCGCCGGTGTATCCGCCGTGGGTGGTGGTCGAGCGCGGCGAACCGATCTACCGGCCGGGCCGCGAGCCGGCGCCGCCGCGCGGGCCGGTGCGCCAATGCCAGAGCGAGGCCGTGGGCCGCGTGCTCGGCGGTGTGGCCGGTGCGGTGATCGGCAACCAGATCGGCAAGGACAGCGGCGCGCGCGCGGCCACCACGATCGGTGGTGCGGTGATCGGCGTCCTGATCGGCGGCGAGATCGGGCGCCGCATCGACCAGGACGACCAGGCCTGCATCGCGCATGCGCTCGAGTTCGGCGCCGTCGGCCAGCGTGTGGCCTGGGCCTCGAGTGGCGTGCAATACGCCGTCGTGCCGGGCCGCGCGGCGCCGCGCGGCAGCATGCATTGCCGGCCCTACGAGGTGGAGGTGCTGACCGACGCCGGCTGGCGCCGCAGCAAGGCCACCGCCTGCCGGCGCGCCGATGGGGTCTGGGTCGCCAGCTGAGACGGCGCGGCCTGGCCTGGCGCGTCAGCGCGCGCGGGCGCGCAACTCCCACACCCAGGCCGGCGGCACGTTGCGCCACACGACGTCCAGGCGCTGCCAGCGCAGGCTGCCGCCCAGGCGCAGGTCGAAGGGCACGCGCGGCTGGTAGGTGTACTGGATCAGGCGGTGCGACGAGTTGGCGAGCAGGCAACGCTCGATGGCCAGGCTGCTGCGCAGGCGCAGACGCAGCGGCAGCGAGCGGAAGGGCAGCGAGGACACCAGCGCGGTGGGTCCCGCATGCGCCGGCAGTTCGCGCAGCACCCGGTGCGCCGGCGCGACGCGCACCTCGACGTGCGGAAAACGTTCGCGCAGCTGATCGGCGAGCAGGGCGTCGAGTTCGACGGCCAGCGTGGGTACGTGCGGATGGTGATCGCACAGCGCCTCGGTGATCGCGCCGGTACCTGCCCCGAGTTCGATCAGTCGCTCGGCACCTTGGGCCGCGCGCGCCATCGCGTCGGCGAGGTGGCGCGACGAGGGCAGGATCGCCCCGACCGTGCTGGGACGGGCGGCGGCGACGAGCATGAAGGCGGCAGCGCGCAACATGGAGCCTCAGGCAGTGGGCGCGACTGTACCGGGTTCGGCCTCAGGCAGCTGTCACCGGCTGTGCGCGCCCCGCACGCCAATGCCAGGCCAGGACCAGCAGCACCAGCGGCGCCGCCACCGCGGTCACGCCAGGGTGGCCGAAGATCAGCGACAGCGACAGCAGGTTCAGCGCCACGAAGGCCATGCGCCCGATCGTGCGCCCGGCGTAGCCGGTGTAGGCCGCGCCCAGGCCGAGGATCGCGACGATGCTGCCGACGAGCGCGACGAGGAACTGGCCCCAGCTGAAGTCGATGAACAGCAGCGCCGGCGTGTAGACGAAGGCGAAGGGCACGAGGGCCTTGCCCATCGACAGGCGAAACGCCGTCATGCCGGTGCGCATCGGTTCGCTGCGCGCGATGCCCGCGGCCGCGAACGCAGCCAGCGCCACCGGCGGCGTCACGTCGGCCAGCACGCCGTAGTAGAAGACGAAGAAGTGCGTCGCCAGTTGCGGCACACCCAGCTGCGCCAGCGCGGGGGCGACGATCGAGGCCAGGATGATGTAGGTCGGCGTCGTCGGCACGCCCGAGCCCATGATGATGCAGGCGATGGCGGTGAACAGCAGGCCGAACAGGATCGTCAGCTGGTTGAGCGCGAACCAGCCCAGAGGGTCGAGCGCGTGCAGCGCGGCCGCGGCGGTGCCCGACAGGTCGATCACGAAGGCCGAGAACTTGAAGCCCATGCCCGTGAGCGTGGTGATGCCCAGCACGAAGCCCACGCAGGCGCAGGCCGCTCCGATGCCCAGCGCCGACTTGGCACCCATCTCGAAGCCCTGGATCAGCGCGCGCGGCGTGATCGCCAGGCCGGTCATGCCCTTGCCCAGCGGGCCGATCAGCTTCGGGATCCACGAGCAGGCCACCGTCAGCGAGATGCCCCAGAAGGCCGCGAGGAAGGGCGTGTACTGCATCAGCAGCAGCGTCACCATCACCACCAGCGGGATGAACAGGTGCCAGCTGCTCTTGAGCACAAGCGCCAGGTTCGGGATCTCCTCCGGCGGCATGCCGGCGAGCTTCAGGCGCTTGGCCTCCAGGTGCACCATCCACAGGATCGCGAGGTAGTGCAGTGCAGCCGGCACGATGGCCACCAGGATCAGCTGGTTGTACGGGATGCCCAGCGTCTCGGCCATGATGAAGGCGGCCGCGCCCATGATCGGCGGCGTCACCTGGCCGCCGCACGACGCGCTGGCCTCCACCGCGCCGGCGAAGCGCGGCGAGAAGCCGACGCGCTTCATCAACGGGATCGTCATCACGCCGGTGGTCACAGTGTTGGCGATCGCCGAGCCCGAGATCATCCCGAACAGGCCCGAGGACACCACGCTTACCTTGGCCGGCCCGCCGGCAAAGCGCCCGGCCGCGATGGTGGCCAGGTTGACGAACAGCTGCCCGAGGCCGGTGAGCTGGGCCATGATGCCGAACAGCACGAAGTGGAAGACGAAGGTCGCCACCACCCCGACCGGGATGCCGTAGATGCCCTCGGTGCCCTTGTACAGGTGCGCCACCACGCGCGGCACCGAGTAGCCGCGGTGCGCCAGCCCGCCGGGCAGGTAGGGGCCGAAGATGCCATACAGCACGGTCACCACCGCCAGCAGCGGCAGGAAGATGCCCATCGTGCGCCGCGTGGCCTCGATCACCATCGCGATCGCGATCACGCCGAACATCAGGTCCACCGGCGTGTGCTGGCCCGGGCGTTCGATGAAGATGCCGTCGAAGAACAGCAGCAGGTACAGCGAGAAGCTCGAGGCCAGCGCGGCAAAGATCCAGTCGCGCCAGGGAATGTGCTTGTGGCTGCCGTCGTAGGCCTTGAACGGCAGCGACAGGCAGGCAATGGCCAGCAGCACCGCGAAGAACACTGCCTGTGCGCCGGCAGGCATGTCGCTGCCGAGCGATCGCACGAGGCTGACACCCATCACCAGGTAGAACAGCGCCAGCCCGGCGGAGACGATCCACTCCCACGGCCCGGGCAGGCGGTGCTGGCGCGGGAACACCAGGAAGCACAACCCGAGCACCACTGACAGGTGGATCGCGCGGTGGGCGATCTCGTTGTGCAGGCCGAAGCCCGCGGTGTAGTAGTGCCAACCCGACAGCGCGACCGCGATCACGGTCACGATGCCGGCCGACAGGCCGACCAGGCGGCGGAAGTTCGACTCGGGGTCGAACTGCTCGATCAGGCGGTCGACCTCGTCCTGGTCGGGCGTCTCGGGCGGCTGGGCGGTGTGGGTGGTCATGAGGCGCTGGGGGCCGGGCAGCCGCGGACGAAGATCTCGATCGCCTGCGCGCTCAGGGTGGCAAGCGGCAACTCGCGCCCGGCGAGCACGATGCGCATGCGCTGCTGTGACAACGGGCGCACGACCAGGGGATCGACGGCGCGGTTGAGCGTGAGGCGCCAGCCGTTGCCATCGCGTTGCAGCGTTTCGCCCTGGCCGGCCGCGTGCGGCAGGCCGTAGCCCTCGCCTTCGAAGCGTTCTTCGATCAGGTGGGGGACAGGCGTGAAGCGGTAGCGGTCGACCACCGTCGTGCCGAGCACCGAATGCTCGAAGGCGATGCGCAGCTCGGGGGTTGCCGCGTCGAGCGGCAGGCGCTTCAGTTCAGCGCCGCTGCGGTGCTCGCGCAGCACGGCCTCGCAGGCCGCGGCGTTCGCGACGCCGGCCAGCAGCAGGCACGCCACCGTCGCGGCAGCGTGCCGCCAGCATGTCACTTCGCGACGCCCTTTTCCTTGAAGTACTTCAGCGCGCCCGGGTGCAACGGCGCGGTGCCCACGGCCAGCGCGGTGCCGAGCGTGATGTTCTTGCCCTGCACATGCACCTGGCCCATGATGGCCGTGTTCTCGTACAGCGCCTTGGTCACTTCGTAGGCCACGGCCTCGGGCACCGCGTCGTGTGCGGTCCACACCGCCATCACCGCGAGCGTGGGCACCGCGGCCGTCTGGCCCTTGTAAGTGTTGGCCGGCAGCGGCACCTCGGCGTAGTAGGGTTGCTGCTTGCGCAGTTCGGCGATTTCGGGGCCCGACAGCGGGATCACCTTCAGCGCGTGGCTCTGCGCGAAGTCGGTCACCGCGGCGGTGGGCACGCCGGCGGTGATCAGCGTGGCGTGCAGGTTGCCGTCCTTGATCTTGTCGACGGCCTGCGTGAACGAAGACAGGTCCTCCTTCACGTCGGCGCGGGTCATGCCGTAGACCTTGAGCAGGTCGGTCAGCAGCTGGTACTGGCCCGAGCCGGGCGAGCCCGAGGACACGGTCTTGCCCTTGAGGTCGCGCACGCTGTTGATGCCCATGTCGGCGCGCGTGATCAGCTGCACCGTCTCGGGGTAGAGCGCGCCGAGCGCGCGCAGGTTCTTCAGCGCCGCGCCCTGGAACTGACCCGTGCCGTTGTAGGCCGCGTCGAGGATGTCAGCGGCCACGAAGGCCGACTCGATCTCCTTGTTGCCCAACAGCTTGGCGTTGCCCACCGAGGCGCCGGCGGCCTCGGCGGTGGCGCTGATCTTTTGGCCGCCGACCGTTGCCTTGTTGGAGATCAGCTGCGCCAGCATGCCGCCCAGCGGGTAGTAGGTGCCGCCGGTGCCGCCGGTGGCGATGCCGAAGAACAGGCGCTGCTGCGCGACGGCGGCGGTGGCCAGCGTGGCGGCCGCAGCCACGGCGACGATGAACTTCCAGCTTGCTTTCATGCGATGGGCTCCTGAAGCGGTGTGAGGGCGTTGCAAGGTCGCGACCATACCCCCGCACGAACACCCCGGCCCATTCAGACTTGCCCTCAGGGCGCAGCGACAATGCGCCGATGGCCAGCCATGACGTGATCGTGATCGGCGCCGGCGTGATCGGCGCGTCGGTGGCCTGGCACCTCGCGGCGCTCGGCGCGAAGAACGTGCTGGTGCTCGACCGCGGCCAGGTGGGCGAGGGCACGAGCTCGCAGTCCAGCGGCATCCTGCGCACGCACTACTCGGTGCCGAGCAACGTGGCGCTGGCGCGCGCCTCGTGGTCGGTGTTCGAGCGTTTTGCCGAGTACTTGGCTGACGAAGAGGCCTCGGCCGGGTTGGTGAAGTGCGGCTACCTGATCGCGGCACCCGAGGGCGAACGCCTGGCCGCATTGCGTGCCTCGCTCGATCATCAACGCGCCAGCGGCATCCCGGTTCGGCTTCTCGACGCCGCCGAGGCGGCGTCACTGCTGCCGATCGCGCGCTTCGACGACGCGGCGCTGATCGGCTTCGAACCCGAGGCCGGCTTTGCCGACGCCTACCTCGTGGCCAGCGCGTTCGCGCGCGGCGCGCGCCGGCGCGGCGTGCAGTTGCGCACCGGGGTCGAAGTGCAAGGCCTGCTGCGCGAGGGCGATCGCGTCGTGGGCGTGCGCACCGCGCAGGGCGACGTTCACGCCGGCACCGTGGTCAGCGCGCAGAACATCTGGAGCGCCGAGCTCGCGGCCTGGAGCGGCGTGCCGATGCCCGTCAAGGCCGAGCGCCACCGCGTGCTGGCACTGCAGGGCGAGCCGGCCTACACGCCGGCGATGCCGGTGTTCAAGGACCTCGGCTCGCCGGGCATGCTGTACTGCCGCAGCTACGGCGGGCGGCAGATGCTGGTGTCCGAAGGCACGGCTGGCGAGCTGCTCGACGCGCCGGACAACCAGCAGGGCGACGTGTCGATGGATCTGGTGGCCGAGATCGGCGCGCAGGTCGCCGAGCGCTTCCCGAGCTACGACACGGCCGGGCTCGCGTCGAGCTGGACCGGCGTGTACGACGTGACGCCCGACTGGAACCCGGTGCTCGGCCCGGTGCCGACGCTGCCCGGCCTCGTCGTGGCCTTCGGCTTCTCGGGCCATGGCTTCAAGCTCTCGCCGGCCGTCGGGCGCGCGATTGCGCAGACCGTGCTGGGCCAGCCGACGGAGGTGTCGCTGGCGCCCTACTCGATCGAGCGCTTCGGCCGCGGCGAGCTGCTCACCGGCCTGTACGGGCAGGGCGCGGTGTCCTGAGTCAGCGCTTGGCCTGCACGGCCAGCTGCTCGACCACCTTCAAGGTGTTCGCGACATGCCCGTCCGGGTTGCTGTCGCGAAACGCGTAGGCGATCCTGCCGTCGCGCGCGATCACGTAGGAGATGCGATCGGCCATGTCGGGGCGCGTGGCGATCTGCGCATCGTAGGCGCGGATCACCTGCGCCTTGGCGTCGGCCGCCACCGCGAACTTGCTGCGGCAGGCCTCGACCGAGAAGCGCTTCAAGGTCTCGATGTCGTCGTTGGACACGCCGATCACCGTGGCGCCGTGCTTCGCGAAGCGTTCGCTGGCCTCGGCGAACTGGTTGGCCTCGTACGTGCAGCCCGAGGTGAAGGCCTTGGGGTAGAAGTACAGCACCACCGGCCCCTTGGCCAGCGCGTCGGCGAGCTGGAAGCGGAAGGTCTGGCCGCCGAGTGCGGCGTCGGCGCTGAACGGCGGCGCGGCGTCGCCGGGTTTCAGCGCGGCCTGCGCCGCGAACGCGGCGGCGGCCAGGATCAGCGCGGTGGCAAGGCGGGACGGCGTCATCGCGTTCTCCGGTGACAGTTGCTCCGAGTGTGCCAGCGCCGATCAACCCCTCGGTGCGACTGCCCATTGCCAAGGCCGGGCGGTTCGGGATACTCGGCCGCTTGCCCTGCGCATGACCCGATGACCTCGCCCGCCAGCGACCTTTCGCCGATGCTCGATCTTGCGATCCGCGCCGCGCGGGCCGCGGCCGCGGTGATCCGGCGCGCGGCCGCCAGCCCCGACGCGCTCGACGTGCGCGCCAAGCGGCCGAACGACTTCGTGACCCAGGTCGACCTGGCGTCCGAACGGATCATCGTCGACACCCTGCTCGCCGCCTGCCCGCAGCACGCGGTGCGCAGCGAGGAGTCGGGCGAACCGCATGGCGCGCCCGGCGCCGACCACGAGTGGATCGTCGACCCGATCGACGGCACCAACAACTTCATCCACGGCTACCCGAACTACGCGGTCAGCATCGCGCTCGCGGTGCGCGGCCGCGTCGAGGTGGGTGTGGTGATGGACGTGACGCGCGACGAACTCTTCAGCGCCGAGCGCGGCCAGGGCGCCTGGCTCGGTGCGCAGCGCCTCGCGGTGTCGCGGCGCGCGACGCTGGCCGAGGCCATGGTCGCCAACACCGTGCCGGTGCGGCCCGGCCTGCCTTTCGAGCGCCACATGGCGATGATCGCCACCGTGATCGGCCAGGTCAGCGCCCTGCGCCGCTCGGGCTCGGCCGCGATCGACCTGGCCTGGGTCGCCGCCGGCCGCTGCGATGCGATGTTCGACCGCGGCCTCAACGCCTGGGACGTGGCCGCCGGTGCGTTGCTCATTCAAGAGGCGGGCGGCTTGGTCAGCACCTTCACGGGTGGTGCCGACTTCGTCGAGGCGCGCGAGTGCCTGGCTGCCAACCCGGCGCTGCACGCGGCGCTGGCGCGGACACTGCAGCCCTTTGCCGCGCTCCCCGCGCAAGGCGCGGCACCCTCATCGTCCTGTCACTGAAGCGTCGCAGACTGCTGCGCTTTCGCCGTCCATGTCCTCGATCCGCCTCGTCAATGTCAGCAAGCACTGGGAGTCCACCAAGGCGCTCGACGGCATTCACCTCGCGATCGAGCCGGCGAGCTTCTGCGTGCTGCTCGGGCCCTCGGGCTGCGGCAAGTCGACCACGCTGCGCATCGTCGCGGGCCTGGAGAGCGCGACCGAGGGCCAGGTCTTCATCGACGGACGCGAGGTCACCACGCTGCCGCCGGCGCAGCGCGGCATCGCGATGGTGTTCCAGAACTACGCCCTGTTTCCGCACCTGTCGGTGGCCGACAACATCGCCTTCGGCCTGCAGGTGCGCAAGGTCGACAAGGCCGAAGCGCAGCGCCGGCTCGAACATGCGGCCGAACTGCTGGGTTTGGGTGCCCTGCTGCAGCGCAAGCCCTCGCAGCTGTCGGGCGGGCAGCAACAGCGAGTCGCGCTCGGCCGGGCGCTGGTGGCGCAGACGCGCGTGTGCCTGATGGACGAGCCGCTGTCCAACCTCGACGCGCAGCTGCGCCAGGAGATGCGCCACGAGCTGCGCGAGCTGCAGCAGCGCCTCGCGCTGACGGTGGTCTACGTCACGCACGACCAGGCCGAGGCGATGAGCATGGCCGACCAGGTGGTGCTGCTGAACAAGGGCCGCATCGAACAGAACGCCGCGCCGCGCGCGCTGTACGCGGCGCCGGCGACCACGTTTGCGGCGCGCTTCATCGGCACGCCGGCGATGAACCTGCTGCGGGTGCAGGACGGCCGCATCGCCGGCAGCACGGTGGCGGTGGCACACCCGGGCCAGCTGCTCGGCCTGCGGCCCGAGGCCGTGTCGCTCGGCGGCGCGGTGGCGGCCACCGTGCAGAGCTACGAGTATCTCGGCGCCGATCTGGTGCTGCGCTGCGCCGTCGGCAGCGAGCAGATCGTCGTGCGCGCCGGCGGCACCACCGACGTGCCGGTCGGCACGCAGGTGGCGCTGGGCTGGCGGCCCGAGGACGAACACTATTTCGACGCGCAGGGCGCACGCGTCGGCTGAGCACGAATCCCACACGCCCACGCTTTCACCCAGGAGTCCATGATGA
This sequence comes from Aquincola sp., assembly GCA_022841885.1. GTDB lineage: Bacteria > Pseudomonadota > Gammaproteobacteria > Burkholderiales > Burkholderiaceae_C > CADEEN01. Next base: position 42,122 of record JALHQP010000012.1, read on the forward strand.
TCAAGAGAAAATCCTTCCTGCAGTCCCTGGTCGCCGGCGCCGCGCTGGCGGGCCTGTCGCTCGGCGCGCCGGCACAGCCCACCACCGAGATCTCGTTCTACTTCCCGGTCGCGGTCGGTGGCCCGATCACCAAGCTGATCGACGAATACGCCGCCGACTTCGCCAAGGAGAATCCCGGCATCAAGGTGACGCCGATCTACGCCGGCAGCTACCAGGACACGATCGTCAAGGCGCTGACCGCACACAAGGCGGGCACGCCGCCGGTGACCTCGGTGCTGCTGTCCACCGACATGTTCACGCTGATCGACGAGGACGCGATCGTGCCGATCGACAACTTCGTCAAGACCGCCGAAGACAGGGCCTGGCTCAACGGCTTCTACAAGGCCTTCATGCTCAACAGCCAGAGCGGCGGCAAGACCTGGGGCGTGCCGTTCCAGCGTTCGACCGTCGTCCTGTACTACAACAAGGAGCTGTTCAAGGCCGCGGGGCTGGACCCGAACAAGCCGCCGGCCACCTGGGCCGAGATGATGGACTATGCGAAGAAGCTGACCGTCAAGGACGCCTCGGGCAAGGTGACGCAGTGGGGCCTGCAGATCCCGTCGTCGGGCTTCCCGTACTGGCTGTTCCAGGGCCTGGCGATCCAGAACGGCGTGGCGATGGCCAACGACATGGGCAACGCCGTCAAGTTCGACGACCCGGGCACGATCGAGGCGCTGACCTACTGGACCGAACTGGTGAAGGCCGGCGTGCACCCGCCGGGCATCGTCGAGTGGGGCACCACGCCGAAGGACTTCTTCGAGAAGAAGGTGGCCATGATGTGGACCACCACCGGCAACCTGACCAATGTGCGCACCAACGCCAAGTTCGACTTCGGCGTCGCGATGCTGCCGGCCGGCAAGCGTCGTGGCTCGCCCACCGGCGGCGGCAACTTCTACATCTTCAAGAAGGCCACGCCGGCCCAGCAGGAGGCCGCGTTCAAGCTCGCCAAGTGGATGACGCAGCCTGAGCGCGCCGCCAAGTGGAGCATCGACACCGGCTATGTCGCGGTCAGCGAGGCGGCCTACAACACCGCGGCGCTGAAGAAGTACGGCGCCGACTTCCCTCCGGCACTGGTGGCGCGCGACCAGTTGCCGCACGCGCTGGCCGAGTTCTCGACGCACGACAACCAGCGTGTCACCAAGGCCTTGAACGATGGGCTGCAGGCGGCGCTGACGGGGACCAAGACGCCGGCGCAGGCGATGAAGGATGCGCAGGCGGAGGCGGATCGGCTGCTACGTTCATACAAGTGAGGCTGTGTTGACTCGTCGCGTTGCGGTGGGCGGTGCCCGGTGCGGGCTCCCCCTGGGGCGGTCTCCGCTTCGCTGCGACTGCGCTGCGGTGCTCAGGCTTGGGGTCGCGCCGAACAACTCGCTTCGTTCGCTTCGCTCACTACGCTCAAACACGTTCGGCGAGTCAGTTCACGAAGCGCGCGGGACCGCGCGCCGACCCCAAGCCTTGCGCTCCTCGCCGCCCCACAGGTCGCCCGCCCCGGGCACCGCCCACCGCAACGCGAGGCACCGCTCGTGGTGTTCGGAGCCAACAGCGTGCGTGTCTGCAAAGGCGTGGGGGCGCTGCGGCTGGGGTGCGTGGGGAGGCGCCGAGGAACGCAGGGCTTCTGGCCGCGCGCGTACTCGCGCGCTTCGTCAACTGACTCGCGGGCGTCGTCCGAGCGTAGTGAGCGAAGCGAGTTCGACCGCGGGCCAGAAGCCTGAGCACCGCAGGGCAGTCGGAGCGAAGCGCAGACCGCCGAGGTCGCACCCCAGCCGCAGCGCCCCCACGCCTTTGCCGCGCTGAACGATGCAAAGGCAAACCCTCCACGCCTACCTGCTGCTGCTGCCGGCCTTCGTGCTGCTGGTGGCGTTCACGCATTTCCCTGCCGTTGCCACGCTGTTCGACAGCTTCCACTCCACGCCCAAGGGCAGCCGCCCGCCGGTGTGGGTGGGGCTGGAGAACTACCAGCTCATGGTGGCCGACCCGGTGTTCTGGAAGGCACTGACCAACAACTTCTGGTTCGCGCTGGCGACGATTCCGCTGTCGATCGGCCTGGCGCTCGTGATGGCGCTGTGGGTCAACGAGCGCATGGCCGGCCGCGCCTTCCTGCGCATGGCCTACTTCACGCCCACCGTGCTGCCGATGGTGGCGGTGGCCAATATCTGGCTCTTCTTCTACACGCCGCAGTACGGTCTGCTCGAGCAGGTGCGCGGCGCGTTCGGCCTGCCCGCGCAGAATTGGCTCGGCGACCAGCGCACCGCGCTCGGCGCCGTGATCGCGGTGGCGATCTGGAAGGAGGCCGGCTTCTTCATGATCTTCTACCTCGCCGCGCTGCAGGGCCTGAACCCGAGCCTGCGCGAGGCGGCGGCGATCGAAGGCGCCTCGCGCTGGACCTTCTTCCACCGCGTGCAGTGGCCGCTGCTGATGCCGACCACCCTGTTCGTGATGGTCAACGCGGTGATCAACGCGGTGCGCATGGTCGACCACATCGTCGTGCTGACGCGCGGCGGGCCCGACAACGCGTCGACGCTGCTGTTGTTCCACCTCTACGAGGTGGGTTTCCGCTACTGGGACAGCGGCTATGCCGCGGCGCTGACGATGGTGCTGCTGGCGCTGCTGGCGAGCGTGGCGCTGTTCCAGTTCTTCGTGCTCGACAAGCGGGTGCACTACAAGTGACGAGCGCGGCCGCCCAGGCGCATCGCCTCGTCTACAACGAGCCGGGCTGGCTCGACACCCTCGCGGCCTGGCTGCTGGCGCTGTTGTGGGTGCTGCCGCTGGTGTACGCGGGGTGGACCGCCTTCCACCCCGGCGAATACTCGACTCGCTTCGTACTCTTCGCGCCGCTCACGCTCGACAACTTCGCGCGCGCCTGGGCGGCGGCGCCGTTCGCGCGCTACTTCGTCAACACCGCGCTGCTGGTCACGATGATCCTGGCCTGCCAGCTCGTGCTGTCCACACTCGCGGCCTACGCCTTCGCGCGCTTCGAGTTCCCGGCCAAGAAGCTGCTGTTCGCGCTCGTCTTGGTGCAGCTGATGGTCATGCCCGACATCCTGCTGGTCGAGAACTACAAGACCATGACGCGCCTGGGCCTGGTGGACACGCTGCTGGCCATCGGCCTGCCGTACTTCGCCTCGGCCTTCGCGATCTTCCTGCTGCGCCAGACCTTCATGGGCATCCCGAAGGAGCTCGACGAGGCGGCGCGCGTGGAAGGCGCGGGGCCGCTGCAGATCCTGTGGCGCGTCTACGTGCCGCTGGCGCGGCCGGTCTACGTGGCCTTCGCGCTGGTGTCGGTGAGCTTTCACTGGAACAACTTCCTGTGGCCGCTGATCATCACCAACAGCACCAGCGCGCGCCCGCTCACCGTGGGTCTGCAGGTGTTCTCGTCCACCGACCAGGGCATCGACTGGTCGATCATTACCGCGGCCACGCTGATGAGCGCCGCGCCGCTGCTGGTGGCCTTCCTGCTGTTCCAGCGCCAGTTCGTCCAGAGCTTCATGCGCGCGGGCATCAAGTAGCCCGCAGCGGCCCGGCGCCGGCGACCGGTGGCGCGCCAGGCAATGTTTCACCTGAAATGCAGCGCGTGGCGAGCGACATGGGCCGTGCGGCGTCGCGATGCCACACTGGCTGCGACCCTGCCATGAGTTCGCTTCCTGCCTCCTTTCCAGCCCGCGTGCTGATCGCCGACATCGACCCGGCATTCGAGCCGCTGATTTCGCAGTGGCTGCGCGACGACGGCCTGCAGGTGCTGGTCGATGCCCCTGTGCCGCCGCAGCGGGTGGACCTGCTGCTGGTCGACCTGCCCTTTCCGCGCCAGGGTGCATCGCCGCGCCTGCAGGCCCTGGCCCGCGCCCACCCCGGCACGCCGGTGCTCGCGCTGTCGCCCACCCTGTTCGCCGGCGTGGCGCCGCGCGGCGATGTTGCGCGCCAGCTCGGTGTCGCCGCCGTGCTGCCGGTTCCGATCACGCGCGACGGCCTGCTCGCCGCGGTGCACGGCGTGCTGGAGACCGCGGCGTGAGCCTGGCCGGGCGCTGGGCGCCGCGGCGCATCGCCTGGCTGGGCGGCCTCGTCATCGCCGCCATCGTCGCTCAGGCGGCGCACGACCTCTGGCGCAGCTACCAGCAGGCCGTGTCCGACACCCGGCGCGAGCTGGACACCCAGTCGCGCGTGATCGCCGAGCAGACTGCGCGCAGCGTGCAGGCGGTGGACGTGATGCTGCGCCAGGTGGCAGCCGAGTTCCGGCGTGGCCGCCTGGCGCGCCTGGACGCCGAGGAGCTGCATGTCTACCTGCGCGACATCACCGTGGGCCTGAACCAGATCGACGGCCTGGGCATGTTCGACGCCCACGGCGACCAGATCGCGGTGTCATGGCCCACGCCGCGGCGGGCTTCGAACATGGCTGCGCTGCCGCGCTTCCGGCAGCTGCGCGACGAGCCGGGGCTCGAGTTCGTGATCTTCGATGCGGCGCCGGCCGCCGGCGAAGGCCACTGGATCATCCCCTTCGGCCGCCGGCTGGAGACGCCGGCGGGAGCGTTCGCCGGCGTCGTCGCGGCGCGCGGCCGCGTCGAGTACTTCGAGCGCTTCTACCGGGACGCCTATCCCGACCCGAGCACACGCGTCGCGCTGCTGCATCGCAACACCACGTTGCTGGCGCGGCACCCGCCATCGGCTGCGGCGTTGGGCCAGCGCTTCCCTGCGCTCGAGGGCCTGCTGCCGGGTCCAGACGGCCAGCCGCGCGCTTCGCGCGGCACCAGCCCGGTCGACGGGGTCGACCGTTTCGCCGCGATCCGCCTGGTGCCCGACTATCCGCTGGTGGTGGTGGTCACCCGCGAGGCCTCGGCCGCACTGGCGTCCTGGCGCAGCCAGGCCATCGGCACCGCACTGCGCACGCTGGCGCTGGGCGCGCTCGCCGCGCTGCTGCTGGCGGTGGTGTGGCGCCAGCTCGCGCGCCTGAACGCGGCGCACGCATCGCTGCAGGTCTCGCAGGAGCGCTACGCCTTGGCGGCCGCCGGCTCCGACACCGGCGTGTGGGACTGGGACCTGGTCGCGCGCACGGCCTACGAATCGCGCCGCGCGCGCGAGCTGCAGGGCCTGCCGCTCGAACCCGAAACCCAGCCGCTCGACGCGCTGCAGGGCCTGCTGACCTACCAACCCGAAGACGCGCCGCGCCGCGCCGCGGCGATGCAGGCCCACCTCGACGGCCGCACGCCGCACTACGAGGTGGAGTACCGCGTGCGGCGCGCGGACGGCGGGTACGCCTGGATCCACGTGCGCGCGCTGTGCATCCGCGCCAGCGACGGCACGCCGCTGCGCATCGCCGGCTCGGTGACCGACATCGACGCGCGCAAGCGGGTCGAGGCGGCGTTGCGCGAGAGCGAGGAGCGCTACGCGCTGCCAATGACGGGCTCCAATGAAGGCCATTGGCTGTGGGACATGGCGGCGCAGCAGATCTACGTCTCGGCCAAGCAAGCCGAGCTGCTCGGCCTGGGTAGCGACGCGCAGGTGCTGCGCGACGACGAGTACTTCAGTCGCCTGCCGCTGCACCCTGACGACGCCCAGCGCGTGCAACGCAATCGCAACGACCACGTTGCCGGACTCACCGAGCGCCTGGACCACGAGTTCCGCATCGTGCTGTGCTCGGGCGAAGTGCGCTGGCTGCATACGCGCGCGCAGTGCTTCCGCGACGCCGAGGGCCGGCCGCTGCGCATGGCCGGCTCGACGGTCGACGCGACGCGGCGCAAGCGTGCCGAAGAGGCGATGCGCGAGAGCGAGGAACGCTACGCGCTGGCGATGACCGGCTCGCGCGGCGGCCACTGGGTGTGGGACGTGGGCAGCGACACGCTGTTCGTCTCCGAGAAGGTCAACGAGCTGTTCGGCCTGCCGGCGGACGCCGGGCTGACGCGCCGCTCCGAGTACGCGGCGCGCGTCAAGGTCCATCCGGACGATGCGCCGCACGCGCACCAGGTGGAGGCCGACCTCGTGGCAGGCCGCCTAGCCCGCGCCGATTTCGAGTACCGCATCCGGCTCGCGGAGGGTGATCGCTGGATCCTGACGCGTGCCCAACGCTTCGAGGACAGTGACGGACGGGTGCGCATCGCCGGCGTCAGCGTCGACATCAGCGAGCGCAAGCAGGCCGAAGCCGAGCGCGAGCGCCTCGAGCAGCAGCTGCGCCAGGCGCAGAAGCTCGAAGCCATCGGCACCCTGGCCGGCGGCATCGCGCACGACTTCAACAACATCCTGTCGGCCATCCTCGGCTATGGCGAGCTGGCGCAGAAGGGCGCGGCCGAAGGCAGCGCGCAGCGCCGGCACATCGACGCCGCGCTCGCAGCCGGGCAGCGTGCCAAGTCGCTGGTCGAGCGCATCCTCGCGTTCAGCCGCAGCGGCGTCGGCGAGCGCGTGCCGGTGCACGTGCAGGCGGTGGTGCACGAGGCGCTCGACGCGGTGGCGGCGGCCCTGCCCGCAGCGGTGAGGCTCGAGCGCCGCCTGGCCGGGGGGGCGGCCGGCGTGCTCGGCGACCCGACGCAAATCCACCAGGTGGTGATGAACCTGTGCGCGAACGCGGTGCAGGCGATGCGCTCCGAGGGGCGGCTCGCGATCACGCTCGACGAGCTGCGCCTGGACGCGCCGCTGGCGGTGTCGACCAGCACCTTGCCCGCCGGCGCCTACCTGCGCCTGGCGGTGACCGACAGCGGCAGCGGCATCGAGCCGCGCCTGCTGGAACGCATCTTCGATCCGTTCTTCACCACCAAGGAGGTGGGCGTCGGCACCGGCCTGGGCCTGTCGCTGGTGCACGGCATCGTGGCCGACCTCGGGGGCGGCATTGCGGTCGAAAGCCAGCCCGGCGCTGGCAGCACGTTCACGATCTACCTGCCTTCGCTCGGGCGCGTGGCCGCGCCGGCGGGCGAGGCCATCGACGAGCAGGTCGCGCGCGGAGACGGCCAGGTGGTGCTCCTGGTCGACGACGAGGAGCCGTTGGTGCGCCTGGGCGAGGAGCTGCTGGCCGAGCTGGGCTACGAGGCGGTGGGTTTCGTCTCCAGTGCCTCGGCGCTCGAGGCGCTGCGCGCCGAGCCCGAGCGCTTCGACATCGTGCTGTCCGACGAGTCGATGCCGGGCCTCACCGGCTCCGAACTCGCGGCCGAGGCGCAGCGCCTGCGGCCCGGGCTGCCGGTGGTGCTGATGAGCGGTTATGTGAGTCCGGCGCTGGTGCAGCATGCGCGCGAGGCCGGCGTCGGCGAGGTGCTGCCCAAGCCGCTGGCCGCGCGCGAGATCGCCCGGGCGCTGGCCGCGGCCTTGCGTCCGCGGCCCCTGTGAACGAAGCTTCGGAGCCGACGCCATGAGTGCCGACCCCAAGACCGCCTGGCCCCACGTGCTGGCCGTCGACGACGACCCGTCGATCCGCGCGCTGCTGGCCGACTACCTGGGCGACAACGAATTGCGCGTCAGCACCGTGGCCGACGGCCGCGCGATGGACGCGCTGCTGGCGCGCGAGACGATCGACCTGGTGGTGCTCGACGTGCGCCTGAAGCCGGGCGACGAGGACGGGCTGCAGATTGCCCGCCGCCTGCGCGCGCAGCACGCCGGCCTGCCGATCCTGATGCTGACCGGCCGGGCCGAGGAGGCCGACCGTGTGATGGGCCTGGAACTGGGCGCCGACGACTACCTGACCAAGCCCTTCTCAAGCCGCGAACTGCTCGCGCGCATCCGCGCGCTGCTGCGGCGCGCGCAGACCCAGGCCAGCGTGGCCGATGCGATGGCCAAGGTGCGCGCCTACCGCTTCGAGGGCTGGGAACTCAGCGTCGGCTTGCGGCGCCTGAAGGCGCCGGATGGCCGTGCAGTGGAGCTGACCAACGGCGAGTTCAGCCTGCTGGCGGCCTTCCTGTCCGCGCCGCAGCGCACGCTGTCGCGCGACCAATTGCTCGACCTCTCGCGCCTGCACAACGCCGAGGTCTACGACCGCTCGATCGACGTGCAGATCCTGCGCCTGCGCCGCAAGATCGAGGTCGACCCCGCGCGGCCGCGCTTCATCGTCACGCAGCGCGGGGCGGGCTACGTGTTCGGATCGAGCGTCGAAGTCGTCAGGTAGCGCTGCGGCGGCGAGCGGGGCGGAGTGCCCGCGTTGCAGCTGCAACCTCGGCGCGAGGCGCCCGCAACGCGCGTGCAACCACCGGCGCTCCCAATCGTCCTGCGCGGCGCCGATTCACGGTGCCGGCTTGACAGGAGCGCAGCACCATGTCCTTCGATACCGATGTCCTCGTCGTCGGCGCCGGCCCCACCGGCCTGACGCTGGCCACGGCCCTGACCGCGCACGGCGTGCGCACCACCCTCGTCGATCGCCAGGCCGAGGGCGCCAACACCTCGCGCGCGGCGGTGATCCACGCGCGCACGCTCGAAGTGCTCGAAGCGCTGGGCGACGTGACGCCGGCGCTCGTCGCGCGTGGCCTACCGGTCCAGCGCTTCACGATCCGCGACCGTGACCGCGTGCTGGTGCCGATCGCCTTCGACCACCTGCCCACGCGCTACCCGTACACGCTGATGCTGCCGCAGTGCGACACCGAGCAGGTGCTGCTCGAGCGCCTGCGCGCGCTCGGTGGCGACGTGCAGCGTCCGCGCGCCCTGGTCGCGCTCGCCCAGGACGACGCGGGTGTCACCACCACGTTCGACGATGGCCAGCGCATCCGCGCGCGCTACATCGTCGGTGCCGATGGCATGCACAGCGCGGTGCGCGAGCTCTCGGGCATCGGCTTTACGGGCGGACGCTACGACGAGTCCTTCGTGCTCGCCGACGTGCGCCTGTCGGGCGGCGTGCCGCACGAAGAGGTGATCCTGTACTTCTCGCCCGCCGGCATGGTGGTGGTGGCGCCGCTGCCCGACGGGGTGCACCGCATCGTCGCCACGGTCGACGACGCGCCCGAGCAGCCAGACCTCGCCTTCGTGCAGTCGCTGCTCGACGCCCGTGGCCCCGAGCGCTACCCCGCGCGCGTGCACGAGGTGCTGTGGGGCTCGCGCTTTCGCGTCCACCACCGTGTCGCCGACCGCTACCGCGCTGGCCGCGTGCTGCTCGCCGGCGACGCCGCGCATGTGCACAGCCCGGCGGGCGGGCAGGGCATGAACGCCGGCATCCTGGATGCAATGCACCTGGCCGACGCGCTGCCCAAGGCACTGGCTGGCAGCGTCGGTGCGCTCGACGTCTACGGCCAGGTGCGCCGCCCGGTGGCGCAGAAGGTGGTGGCGCTAGCGCACCGCCTGACGCGCCTGGCCACCTTGCCGCCGATGCTGCGCGGCCTGCGCAACGCGGTGCTGGCCACGGTGTCGCGCGCGCAGGCGCCGCGCGAGAGCCTGGCCTGGCAGCTGTCGGGCCTCGTGTACCGCTGAGTCAGCGGTAGGACAGCGCGTGCGCGTCGTACTCGACACGCGCGTCGAATGCCTGCGCGCGACCATCCTCGATGCGCAGCGGCGGTACGCGCCCGTCGTAGCGCACCACCTGGCGCGTGGTGTCGTCGAAGGTCACGGTCAGCGGCGCCAGCGCCAAGCGCAGCAACCAGTTCGTCGGCGTGATCGAGAAGGCGCTGCGGCCATCGGCCTGCGAGAGCTTGCGGATTCGCATGCGCAGACTCTGCTGGCGCGTCATCACGATCATGCGCACTGGCAATGCGCGGCCAGTCTGCAGTGTGTCCCAGTGCTGCAGGATGAAACCATGCAGCGAGGGGCCGGCCACCACGGGATCGCTCACGCGCTCGGTGGCCTGGCTCACGACGCTGCCGCGCTGCACCCGATAGGTCAGCGTGCGGCCGTCTGTGGACGCGACAACTTCGCCGTGGAAGCCCTGCTGCCGGTTGATCGACTCGAAGCGTTGCAGCGCGTAGCTCGGTGACAAGCGTGCCGACTCGAGGATGACCGCCGTGCCGCTGGCTGCGTCGCGCGTCAGGTGCGCCGCCTCGAGGCCGCCATCGGTCAGCGTCACGCGCCGCTCGTAGGTGAACAGTGGCCCGCCATTGCCTTTGGGAGCGAACACCCGGCCCTGGTAGACCCGCGAGCCGGCGAGCGCGGGCGTGGTCTGCAGGGCGTCCAGGCGTGCAGCGCTCGCGGCATCGAGCGCCGGCACGTCGGCGCGGGCGACACCGACGGCGGTGAGCGATGCGGCCAGCGTGGAGATCAGGAGTGCAGGGTTCATGTCGGATCCTTCCGGCAAGCGAGGGTGCTCGCGATGACCGGCACTCTAGGAACGAAGGCTCGCGCCGCACAGGAGTAACCCGCGAACGCAGCGTTGACGCCGATGGAACAATCGGCCGATGGACCAAGTGCGCGCGCTGCGCGTCTTCTCCGCGGTGGCAGCGGCGAGCGGCTTTGCAGGCGCGGCGCGCGCGCTCGACCTGGCGCCCGCGGTGGTCACACGCACGATCGCCGAGCTCGAGGCGCACCTGGGCGCTCGATTGCTCCAGCGCACCACGCGCCGCGTGGCTCTCACCGACGCCGGCGAGACCTATCTCGACGCGGCGCGCCGCATGCTCGCCGCGCTCGACGAGGCCGACGCGCAGGCCGGCGCGTCCACTGCACAGCCGCGCGGCTGCGTGCGCGTGATCGCGCCGGCGTCGTTCGCGGTGCACCAGCTGGTGCCGTTGCTGCCGCGCTTTCGTGCGCGCCATCCCGAGCTGTCGGTCGAGTTGTCAACGCCAGGCCCGCCGGATGGTGCCGACGAGGGCTTCGACGTGACGATCGTGCAGGTGGCGCAGCGCCCGCTGCAGGGTGACTTCGTCGCGCGGCGCCTGGCGCGCTCGACCTTCGTGCTGTGCGCGTCGAAGGCGTACCTGAAGCGCCGCGGCCGGCCCCCCGAGCCCGAAGACCTGCTCGGCCACGAAGCGCTGCTACCCGCGGTGGCGTCGGTCAAGCGCGAGCTGGCGCTGCAACGCGGCGACGGCTCACGGCGCGTCGCGATCCCCACGCCGGCGCCAGCCTTGAGCAGTGCGCAGCTCGAGCCGCTGCTCGCGGCGGCGCTGGCCGGGCTGGGCATTGCCGGCTTGCCGTCGTTCATGGTCGCCGAGGCGTTGCGCGACGGGCGCCTCGAGCGCGTGCTACCCGCCTGGCACGGCACGTCGCTCGCCATCCACGCCGCGCTGCCCACGCGCAAGCACCTGCCCGCGCGCACGCGTGCCTTCGTCGACTTCCTCGTGCAGGCCTTCGGTGGCGAGGATCGCGATCCCTGGCTGGCGGCTGCCGACGCCGATCCCGACGACGCCGCGCGAAAGCGGCGCTGACTCGAGCACGGATGCCGCCGCCATCGCGCCGGCGGTTTCAAACGCAATCGCCGACCCGCCGCGAGCAACGACGGCGCAACGCCGCTCGGCCGTAATCACCTCCGTCGTCGCGAGTCTCGTGACGCACACCGAGGAACCGACTCATGAAGAACTCACACCGCTCGCTCGACGACCTGCTGAGCGTCGTCCTCGTGGGCTTCTCCCTGCTGTGCAGCTCGGCGCTGCTGCTCGACGCATTCAGCACTTTCGACATCCCGGCCACCACATCCGCGCAGGCCTGAGGCTGCGCTTCTGCCCTGAGGACTCCACACAATGCATTCCACACGACACCCTGTCCGCACGAGCGGCGGCGCGCTGGCACTCGCCGGCCTGCTCGCATTGGCCGCCGGCTGCGCCACCTCGCTCGACGTGCGCCGCGACCAGGACCCGAGCGCCGACCTGCGTGCCTACAAGACCTTCGCGTTCTATGAGGACGCCCACGGCGGCGCGCCCGGCTACGCCACGCTGATCGGCCAGCGCCTGAAGCAGGCGACGCGCGAGCAGCTCGAGCGCCAGGACTACGTGTACAGCGAGCGCAACCCGGACCTGAAGGTGGCGCTGCACCTGGTGGTGCGCGAGAAGCAGGAAGTGCGCTCGGCTCCCGGCACGCGCGGCTTCCACGGCTACCGCGGCTGGGTCAGCACAGACATCGAGACGGTGGACTACAAGCAAGGCACGCTGGCGATCGACCTCGTCGACGCGAAGCGCAATGCCCTGGTGTGGCATGGCCTGGCCGAAGGCCGGCTCGACGCGAAGGCGATGGAGCAACCCGGCCCGGCGATCGACGCCGCGGTGGGCCAGATCCTGGCGGGCCTGCGCGACAACGCGGCCACCAAGGCGCGCTGAGCGGGAGGCGACGATGAAGTGGCATCCGATGCCCGTTGCGATGGCGCTGGCGGCGCTGGCCCCCTGGGCGGGCGCACAGACGCCGTCGCACGGCCCGCGCACGCTGCCGGTCAGCGACTGCCTACAGCTCGCCGCCGAGGTCGACCGCACCGACGAGGCGCGTCGCGCCGCCGTCGACGAAGGCGACAAGGCCTGGAAGGCGATCGTTCCCTTCGTCGTGCTGGCGCGCAAGGCCAGCAGCAAGGCGGCGGTCGACGAGGCCGACCGCAAGCTCGCCGAGCTGAAGGCCCAGTCCGCACGCCAGGGCTGCAGCGTGAATCCGTCGTGAACGCCGGCGACGACAAGGCGCTGATGGTCGAGGAGTACAAGTGCGTCTGCGATTTCATGCGCCAGGTCGCACGGCTGCGCTTCTTCCAGCTTGCGCTGCTGCTGGGGACCACCGGCGGCATCGTCGGCGCGCTGTCGTCTCAGGCGGTGCGCCTGAGCCCGGCGCACGCGCAGCTGCTCAAGGGCGGCGCTGTGGGCGTCAGCCTGGCGCTGGCGGTGATGGAGTTCCGCTCGTCGACGCACTGGCAGCACCTGCGCGACCGCGGCAACGAGCTCGCGTCCGCGCTGCGCTTCCGGCCCTTCACGACGTCGTCGCGCTGGAGCCCGTGGACCACCAGCGGTGCGGGCTTCTACCTGCACGCGCTGGTGGCCGCGCTGTGGGGCGCCAGCCTGTGGATCGTGCCGCGGGCCTAGGTCCGCGTTTCAGCTGACATCGGCCGCGCCGTTCTGCGAATCCGGCGGTAACCGCCGCCGCCCAGACTGGCGCCACCCCATCACACAACCCTGGAGACCGCGATGGCCCTGCTGCTCGACACCACCGACGCGTTTGACGATGCCGCCACGGACGACCCCGACTCGCCGATGGCGCAGTGGTCGCTCGACGACCTCGACCGCTCGGCCGACCTCGGCTCGGTGCGTTCGGCCTGCGCCGGGCGCGACGGCTTCGACGACTGAGCCGCCATCGCAACCCGCAATCACTTCCTTCATTCCAGAGACACCATGAGCAAGACCTTCTGGCTCGCCAGCCTGGCGCTCGCCACCGGCCTGGCCGCGCAGGCCGAACCGCTGCTGCAAGGCAAGCGCATCGTCACCGACACCGCCAACGGTGGCCTGGCCGTGCGCTCGGCCGGCAGCGTCAACGGCCGCCAGGTCGACGCCGCCGGCCAGCGACGCCTGCGCACTGACGGACAGGGCAACGTCAGCGCGCAAGGCAGCTCCGCCGTCAGCACCGCCAACGGCGGCACCGCATCGCGCAACGCGCGCTTCACGCGCAGCGCCGACGGCACGGCCTCGGGCGAGCGCAGCAGCACGGCGACCAATGCCAACACCGGCGTCACCTTCAACGGCTCGACGACCTACACCAAGGGTTCGGGCGTCAGCCGCAGCGCCGGCTGCACCGACGCGTCGGGTCAGACCGTCACCTGCGGCTCGGCCCGCTGAGGAGAGCGCGCATGAAGATCACTTCCCTGCTGCCCTGGGCCACGGCCCTGCTGGCCTGCGGCGCGTTCTGCACGCTCGCGTTCGCGGCACCGTCGCCGGTGATCTACCCGGCCAAGGGCCAGAGCACGGCGCAGACCGACCGCGACAAGTACGAGTGCTTCGAGTGGTCCAAGGGCCAATCGGGCTTCGATCCGATGCAGGCCCCGGCGGCGCCGGCCATGGCACCCGCTCAAGCCGCCGCGCCGAGCGGCGCATCGCCAACGAACTCGGCTGCCGGCATGGTCAAGGGCGCGGCCGGCGGCGCCGCGGTGGCC
>JALHQP010000013.1 GCA_022841885.1 Aquincola sp.
CGTCAGCGCGCCGGCCATGCCCGGTGCGCCGCCGATCGCCAACACGTCGCCGAAGCGTCCCTTGTGGCCCCCATGGCCGCGAGGCCGCCTCAGCGCGGCCGCGGCGGCGCTGCCAGCGAGCCAGGCGTCTGCGGGCTCGGCGTCGCGTGCGGCCACGGCATCGAGGCCGTCGAACCACAGTTCGCCGCAATGGTCGCGGCCGGCACCGGTGAACAGGCCGGGCTTGAGCGTGAGCAGAGACAGGGTGTGGGTGGCCGTGATCGCTTCGGGACCCCGCGCCTGCCCGGTCTCGGCGTCGAGGCCGGTCGGCAGGTCGATCGCCAAACGTGGGCAGGCCATGCCATTGATCGCCCCGATCAACGACAGCATCTCGCCCTGCGGCGCCCGCGTGGCGCCGAGGCCGAGCAGCGCGTCGATCGCGAGGTCCGGCGCGGCGCAGGGCAGGGCGGCGCCGATCGACACCCCCGCGGAGACTGCGCGTGCGAGCGACGCCGCCGCGTCGGCGGGCAGGTGGCCCGGGTCACCCAGCGCTGTCACCTGCACCTCGCGGCCGGTGGCGCGCAGGTGCACAGCGGCCTCGAAGCCGTCGCCGCCGTTGTTGCCGGGCCCGGCAGCTACCCAGACCCGGCTGGCATGCGGCGCGACGGCGATGGCCAGCCGTGCCACGGCCAGGCCCGCACGCTGCATCAGCGTGTGGGGCGACAGCGCCTGCGCCGCCCGCACTTCGATGCGGCGTGACGCCTCGACGCCGTGCAACGCCAGCGTCGCCTCGAGCGCCTCGACCCGACGGATCACCCACGCCCCCAGCGCAGCGGCGAGAACGGCGCCGGGTCGAGCGCCGGCGCGCGTCCGGCCACCATGTCCGCCAACAAGCGGGCGCTGCCGCAGGCCAAGGCCCAGCCGCTCGATCCATGCCCGGTATTGATCCAGACGCCGGGCGTGCCGCTGGGGCCGATCGCCGGCGGGCCATCGGGCAGCATCGGCCGTGCGCCCTTCCAGGTCTGCGCGCTCGACTGGCGCGCGGCGCTCGGGAACCAGTCCTGCAGCACGCGGTAGAGCGTGGCCAGCGGCGCGTCACGCAGGGCCTTCGGGTCGCCCGCCAGCTCGGCGCTGCCGGCGATACGCACGCGTTCGCCCAGCCGCGTGATCGCGACCTTGTAGCGCTCGTCCATCAGCGCGGCGCGCGGGCCAAGGTCCGGGTAACCGTCGTGGCGTTGCACCGGCAGCGTGACCGAGTAGCCGTACACCGGCTGCAGCGGCAGGCGCAAGGCTGGCAGCAGGGCCGGCGCGCCCATCGCGGCGCAGACCACCACCGCGTCGAACTGCTCCTGGGCCGGCGTCGACTCGGGCTGCACGGTAACCGCGCCCGAGGTCGTGTCGGCCTCGGCATGCACCGTGACGCCGGACGCCACGCTCTCCAACCGCTTGACCGTGTGGTGCAGCCGGAACGCGACGCCGGCCTGCTGCAGCGCGGCCTTGAGTTCGAGCGCGAACTGACGGCAGTTGCCCGACTCGGCGTCGGGCAGGTGGATGCCGGCCTTGAGTGCCGTGCCGGTGTCGAGCGCCGGCTCGACCTGGCGGCATTGCGCTTCGCTGATGAGGTGAAAGTTGACGCCCAGCTCGGCCAGCACCTTGAGCCCGGGGCGCGACTGCGCGAGTTCGGCCTCGCCGCGCAGCAGCACCAGCACGCCCTTGCCGCGCTCATGCTCGATGCCCCGTGCCGCGGCGAGGGCGTTCGTGCGCTGCAGGCTGTCACGCGCCAGCGCCAGCATGGCGCCGCGGTTGGCCGCATAGGTGCGCGGATGGCAGGCGCGCCACCAGCGCCACAGCCAGCCGGCCAGCGCCGGGCCGGGCAGGCCGGCCAGGTGCACGGCGGCGTCGCGCGCGAACCACTGGCCCAGCACCTTGCGCAACATGCCGGGCGCGGCCCAGGGGGTGACGTAGCCGGGCGCCAGCCAGCCGGCGTTGGCAAAGCTCGACTCGGTGGCCACGCTGCCCTGGCGTTCGAAGACGGTGACCTCGTGGCCGTCCTCGTGCAGGGCCTGCGCCGTCGTCACGCCCACGATGCCCGCGCCGATGACGGCGACGCGCATCAGGCGGCGCCCCGCAGCGCGGACAAGGCGTCCTCGATGGCGAGCGAGACCGAGAGCACGCGGTCGTCGGCCAGCGCCGGGCCCCAGACCATCAGGCCCACCGGCCAGTCGCCGTGGCGGTGACAGGGCAGCGACAGGGCGCAGCCGTCGAGCAGGTTGACCAGCGAGGGGTTGCGCAGCAGCAGCCCATTGGCAGCGAAGAAGGCTTCGTCGCTGGCCACCAGCGGGCCGATGGGCGGCGCCACGATCGGGACCGTGGGCGAGAGCAGGGCATCGAAGCCCGCGATGGCGGCCTCCACGCGCGCGATCCAGGCACGCCGTTCGCCGAGCAGGCCGGCGAGGGTCGTGGCATCGATCGCCTCGCCGCGCCGGATGCGCAGTGCCACGCGTGGGTCGTACAGCGCTTCGCGCTGCGCCAGGTGCCTGCCGTGCCAGGCCCAGCTTTCGGCCGCCGCAATGCCGCCACCGCGCAGCAGGGGGCTGGTGTCGGTCAGCACCGGCAGGTCGATGGCCTCGATCGAGGCGCCGGCCGCGCGCAGGGCATGCAGCGCACGGTCGAAGGCTTCGGCCACCGGGTCTTCGAGCGCGTCGAGCATCACGGTGCGCGGCAGCGCGAGGCGCCATCGGGCCAGCGGACGGCGATCGACGGTCACCGTGCGCGCCGCCAGCAGTTCGTGCAGCAGCACCGCATCGCGCACCGAGTGCGTGATCGCACAGGCCGTGTCGAGCGTGGTCGACAGCGGGATGCAGCCTTCGGTTGGCGTCAGTCGCGCCGTGTTCTTGAAGCCGACCAGACCGTGCAACGCGGCGGGGATGCGGATCGAGCCACCGGTGTCAGAGCCGAGGGCCGCCCAGGCCGCGCCACAGGCCACCGAGACGGCGCCGCCCGAGGTCGAACCACCCGGGATGCGCGGCTCGGCGTCCAGCGCCATGGTGGCCACATTGGCGGGGGTGCCCGCGTGCGGATTGATGCCCACACCCGAGAACGCGAACTCGGTCAGGTTGGTGTGGCCAACCAGGCTCGCCCCGGCCGCACGCAGGCGGGCGACGGCGGGCGCATCGTGCGTAGCAGGCGGGGCATCGTGGCGCGAGGCGGACGCGGCCGTCGTCGGCGCACCGGCCACGTCGAACAGGTCCTTGATCGACAGCGCCAGGCCGGCCAGGGGCGAAGGCTCGGCGCGTCGGTCGGCCGTGTCCGCCGCGGCGCGCGCCTGGGCATCGAAGCGGCGCACGAAGGCATGGCGGGCAGCGGGTGCATCGGCGGCTTCGAGCGAAGCCTCCAGGGCGTCGCGGGCGCTCAAGGCGCCGCGGCTTCGTTCGGCGAGCGCATGGGTCAGGTCGGTCGGCATGGGGTCCTGGGGTGCTATACTCCGCGGGTTTTTCCCGGCGCGATTGCGAACGTGCAGCGCGCCTGGGACTAACCAATCGCGAACCGGCCCTCGAAAGGTGTCGCGGCCTGCGCAAGCAGCCGCGATTCGCGCCGGATTCTAGAACCAACCCTTCGGAGCCCCCATGCCCGTGACGATGCGTGAAATGCTGGAAGCCGGCGTCCATTTCGGACACCAGACCCGCTTCTGGAACCCCAAGATGGCCCCGTACATCTACGGCCATCGCAACAAGATCCACATCATCAACCTCGAGAAGACGCAGCCGCTCTTCGAAGGTGCGATGAAGTTCGTGCGTCAGCTGGCGAGCAAGCGCGGCACCATCCTGATGGTGGGCACCAAGCGCCAGGCCCGCGAAGTGATCGCCAGCGAGGCGCAGCGCGCCGGCATGCCCTACGTCGATCAGCGCTGGCTCGGCGGCATGTTGACCAACTTCAAGACGGTCAAGGGCTCGCTGAAGAAGCTCAAGGACATGCACGCCCAGGTCGAGGCCGGCACCCAGCCCGCGATCAAGAAGGAAGCGCTGATGTTCCAGCGCGAGATCGCCAAGCTCGAGAAGGACATCGGCGGCATCGCCGACATGAACGCACTGCCCGATGCGATCTTCGTGATCGACGTCGGCTACCACAAGATCGCCGTGGCCGAGGCCGTGAAGCTGGGCATCCCGGTGATCGGCATCGTGGACTCGAACCACTCGCCGCTGGGCATCGACTACGTCATCCCCGGCAACGACGACTCCGCCAAGGCGGTGGCGCTGTATGCGCGCGCGGTGGCCGATGCGGTGCTGGAAGGCAGGGCCAATGCCACCACCGAGGTGGTGCAGGCTGCCGCCGGCGGCGACGAATTCGTCGAGGTCAGCGAGGAAGCCTGACCGGCCCTCGCGTTCGACACGAAGGGGCACGTCGAGGCCCCTTTTTTCCAGTCTTTCCAGGAGTACAGACAATGCCCGCAATCACCGCCAGCATGGTTGCCGAACTGCGCGCCAAGACCGACGCGCCGATGATGGAGTGCAAGAAGGCGCTGACCGAAGCCGATGGCAACAGCGAACGCGCCGAAGAGATCCTGCGCGTCAAGCTCGGCAACAAGGCCGGCAAGGCCGCCTCGCGCATCACCGCTGAAGGCGTGGTCGCCGCAGCCGTTGACGGCACGACGGGCGCGTTGGTCGAGGTCAACTGCGAGACCGACTTCGTGTCCAAGAACGAGTCGTTCCTGGGCTTTACCAAGGCCGCCGCGTCGCTCGTGGCGCAGCACAACCCGGCGGACGTGGCCGCATTGTCGGCGCTGGCCTACAGCCAGGACGGCTTCGGCCCGACGCTGGAGGACGTGCGCAAGGGCCTGATCGGCAAGATCGGCGAGAACATGACAATCCGCCGCTTCAAGCGCTACGCCGGCGGGGGCAAGCTCGCGCACTATCTGCATGGCACGCGCATCGGCGTGATGGTCGAGTTCGACGGCGACGCGACGGCGGCCAAGGACGTGGCGATGCACGTGGCGGCGATGAAGCCCGCCGCGCTGTCGCAGGGCGATGTGCCGGCCGAGGTGGTCGACAAGGAGCGCAAGATCGCCACCGAGAAGGCCGCCGAGAGTGGCAAGCCGGCCGACATCGTGGCCAAGATGGTCGAGGGCTCGGTGCAGAAGTTCCTGAAGGAAGTCTCGCTGCTGAACCAGGTCTTCGTGAAGGCCGCCGACGGCAAGCAGACGGTCGAGCAGTACCTCAAGACCGCCGGCACGGCGGTCAAGGGCTTCACGCTCTACGTGGTGGGCGAGGGCATCGAAAAGAAGGTCGACGACTTCGCTGCCGAGGTGGCGGCGCAGGTCGCAGCTGCCAAGGGTCAGTAAACCCTCTGGGGCCGCCGCGTGCGGCCCCTTAAACTTCCGCCCTGCAACCCCCTCCGACGCCCGCATGCCGGCCTACAAACGCATCCTGCTGAAGCTCTCCGGTGAAGCGCTGATGGGCGACGACGCCTACGGCATCAACCGCTCGACGATCGTGCGCCTGGTGCGCGAGATCCAGGAGATCACCCGACTGGGCGTCGAGGTGGCGGTGGTGATCGGCGGCGGCAACATCTTTCGCGGCGTGGCCGGCGGCTCGGTCGGCATGGACCGGGCGACCGCCGACTACATGGGCATGCTGGCCACCGTGATGAACGCGCTGGCGCTGGCCGACACGATGCGTCAGGAAGGCATGACCGCGCGCGTGATGAGCGCGATCGGCATCGAGCAGGTGGTCGAGCCCTACGTCCGACCGAAGGCGCTGCAGTACCTCGAAGAAGGCAAGATCGTCGTCTTCGCGGCGGGCACCGGCAACCCCTTCTTCACCACCGACACCGCGGCGGCGCTGCGCGGCGCCGAGGTCGGTGCGGAGGTCGTGCTCAAGGCCACCAAGGTCGACGGTGTCTATACGGCCGACCCCAAGAAGGACGCGCAGGCCAAGCTGTACAAGACGATCGGCTTCGACGAGGCCATCGCCAAGAACCTGCAGGTGATGGACGCCACCGCCTTCGCGCTGTGCCGCGACCAGAAGCTGCCGATCAAGGTGTTTTCCATCGTCAAGCCCGGCGCGTTGAAGCGTGTGGTGATGGGCGAGGACGAGGGCACGCTGGTCCACGTGTGAGCCTCGCTGGACCCGGGAGACTGAATCCATGACGATCGCCGACATCAAGAAGAACGCCGAAGCCAAGATGGGCAAGTCCATCGAGGCGTTCAAGAACGAACTGCACAAGATCCGCACCGGCCGCGCCCACCCCGGCATCCTGGACCAGGTGCATGTCGACTACTACGGCTCGATGGTGCCGATCAGCCAGGTGGCCAACGTGAGCCTGCTCGACGCGCGCACGATCAGCGTGCAGCCCTGGGAGAAGGGCATGGGTGCCAAGATCGAAAAGGCGATCCGCGAGAGCGACCTGGGCCTGAACCCGATGGCGCAAGGCGACCTGCTGCGGGTGCCGATGCCGGCGCTGACCGAGGAGCGCCGCAAGGACCTGACCAAGGTCGTGCGCCACGCCGGCGAGGAGTGCAAGGTGGCGGTGCGCAACCTGCGCCGCGATGCCAACGAACACCTGAAGAAGCTGCTGAAGGACAAGGAAGCCACCGAGGACGAGGAGCGCCGCGCCCAGGACGAGGTGCAGCGCCTGACCGACGGTGTGGTGGCCGAGATCGACCGCCTGGTCAAGGCCAAGGAAGCCGAGATCCTTGCGGTCTGAGGCCCGAGCCGGTCCGGTGCAGCGCGATCCCACCCTGCCACGTCATGTGGCGATCGTCATGGACGGCAACGGTCGCTGGGCCAAACGCCGTTTCATGCCGCGCTTCTTCGGCCACAAACAGGGTGTCGACGCGCTGGTGCGCACGGTGCGCGTGTGCGCCGACCGCGGGGTCGAGTACCTGACCGTCTTCGCCTTCTCGAGCGAGAACTGGAAGCGCTCGTCCGACGAGGTGTCGGGGCTGATGGGCCTGGTGCTGGTGGCGGTGTCCAAGTACCTGATGAAGCTGTCCGACGAGGGCGTGCGCATCCGCATCGTCGGCGACCGCGACGCAGTGGGCGACAAGGTGCGCGAGGCCTGGGACCATGCCGAGCGCGTGACCGCGCACAACACGCGCATCACCCTGTCGGTGGCCTTCAACTACGGCGGCCGCTGGGACGTGGTGCAGGCCGCGCGGCGTGCGATGGCCGACGGCATCAAGCCGCAGGACCTGGACGAGGACTGCCTGTCGCGACGCATGGCGATGCACTTCGCGCCCGACCCGGACCTTTTCATTCGCACCGGCGGCGAGGTGCGCATCAGCAACTTCCTGCTCTGGCAGGTGGCCTACTCCGAGTTGTACTTCACCGACTGCCTGTGGCCCGACTTCGGTCCCGAGCAGATCGACGCTGCCATCGCCAGCTACCGCGAGCGCGAACGCCGCTTCGGCGGCCGCCTGCCCGAGGACGCGACGCCACAGGCTGCCAACGCCTGAGCGCACCGTCATCCCCATGTTGTTGCAGCGCGTGATCACCGCGGTCGTGCTGCTGGCGCTGTTGCTGCCGGCACTGCTCGCGTCGACGCCCTGGCCGTTTGCGTTGCTCAGCCTGCTGCTGATTGCCGCGGCGGGCTGGGAGTGGGCGCGCCTGAACGGCGTCGCCGCCGTCGCGGCCGCCGGGCCGGGCGTGCTGCTGGCGCTGGCCGGCGCCTGGGCCGTGCACACGGGCTCGTTCGTACGCACGCCGGCCGCCTGGTGGTGGGGCGTCACGGTGGCCTGGATCGTCGGCGGTGCGCTGGTGCTGCGCGGTGGCCCGGCCGGCTGGCCGCGCTGGCCCGCAGCCCTGCGCCTGCTGCTGGGGCTGCTCGTGCTGTGGTCCGGCTGGCTGGCCTTGGCGCAGGCGCGCGCGCTGTCGGTCAACTTCGTGCTGTCGGCGCTGTGCATCGTCTGGGTGGCCGACATCGGTGCCTACTTCGCGGGCCGCAATTTCGGCCGCCGCAAGCTCGCGCCTTCGATCAGCCCCGGCAAGACCTGGGAAGGCGTGGCGGGTGGCATGGTCGCGGTCTGGCTGCTGGCGCTGCTGTGGCTGGGGTACGTGGATCGCGCGCTGCCGGTCGATGGCAGCAGCCTGTTCGGCCACCTGCACACTCGCCTGGGCTGGGCCGGCTTGCTCGTGCTGAGCGCGGCGCTGGCCGGCCTGTCGGTCGTCGGCGATCTGTTCGAGTCGCTGGTCAAGCGGGCCGCCGGTGCCAAGGACTCGAGCCGCCTGCTGCCGGGCCATGGCGGCGTGCTCGACCGCGTCGACGCGCTGCTGCCGGTGCTGCCGGCGGCTCTGGCCCTGAGGATGCTGTAGCCCATGGCCACCAAGCAGACCCTCGTGGTCCTCGGCGCCACCGGCTCGATCGGCGTCAACACGCTCGACGTCGTCGCGCGTCATCCGGACCGCTTCGATGTCTTCGCGCTGTCGGCGCAGCGCCGTGCCGACCTGCTCGAGCAGCAATGCCTGCGCTGGAAGCCCCGCTACGCGGTCCTGGGCGAGGCGCCGGCGGCCGCCGGCTTGCAGCGCCGCCTGCGCGAGCAGGGTGTGCGCACCGAGGTGCTGCACGGCCCGCGCGCGCTGGCCGAGATGGCCGCGCACCCCGAGGTCACGACCGTCATGGCCGCCATCGTCGGCGCGGCCGGGCTCGAGTCCTGTCTGGCGGCGGCTCGGTCGGGCAAGCGCCTGCTGCTGGCCAACAAGGAAGCGCTGGTGGTGGGCGGTCGCCTGTTCGTCGACGCTGTCAAGGCCGGCGGCGCGACCCTGCTGCCGATCGACAGCGAGCATTCGGCGATCCACCAGTGCCTGCCGGAAGATCGCAGCCGCTGGGCCGGGCACATCGACCACATCGTGCTCACGGCCTCGGGCGGCCCGTTCCGCAGCCGCGCGCCCGACTCGCTGCACGACGTGACGCCCGAGCAGGCGGTCGCGCATCCGAACTGGGTGATGGGTCGCAAGATCAGCGTCGACTCGGCGACGATGATGAACAAGGCGCTCGAGGTGATCGAAGCGCATTGGCTGTTCGACCTGGCGCCCGAGCAGGTGCGCGTGGTGATTCACCCGCAGAGCGTGATCCACTCGATGGTCGTGTGCCGCGACCACTCGGTGCTGGCGCAGCTGGGCACGCCCGACATGCGGGTGCCGATCGCCTACGGGCTGGCCTACCCGCAGCGCGTCGCCTCGGGCGCGGCTGCGCTCGACTTCGGGTCGCTGCAGTCGCTCAGCTTCGAGCCGGCCGACCGCGAGCGTTTCCCCGGCCTGTACCTGGCCTGGGACGCGCTGGCAGGCCCCGAAGGCAGCAGCGCGGTGCTCAATGCGGCCAACGAAGAGGCGGTGGCCGCGTTCCTGGACGGTGCGATCCGGTTCACCGACATCCATCGCGTCAACCTCGAAACGGTCGAGTCGGTCCGACCGGGTGGCGCCGACAGCGCTTCGATGGCCGACCTGCTGGCGCTCGACGAGCGCGCACGCCGCCAGGCACGCGGCCTGATCCAGGGCCTGAAGCGATGAGCGCCTTGACCACCCTGCTGGCCTTCCTGGTGACGCTGGGCGTGCTGATCGTCGTGCACGAGTGGGGCCACTACCGGATGGCGCGCGCCTGCGGCGTCAAGGTGCTGCGCTTCTCGGTCGGCTTCGGCCGTACGCTGTGGCGCCACCAGCGCTCGCCCGAGGACACCGAGTTCGTCGTCGCGGCGCTGCCTCTCGGCGGCTACGTGAAGATGCTCGACGAGCGCGAGGAGCCGGTCGCGCCCCACGAGCGCGACCAGGCCTTCAACCGTAAGCCGCTGCGCCAGCGTGCGGCGATTGTCGCCGCCGGGCCCCTGGCCAACCTGGTGCTGGCCGTGCTGCTCTACGCGGCGCAGAACTGGATCGGTGTCGAGGAACCGAGGGCCGTGCTGTCGACGCCGGCGGCCGGCAGCCTGGCTGAACGCGCCGGCCTGCGCTCGGGCGACTGGGTGCGCGGCTGGTCTGCGGACGCAGCCGGCGCCGCCGCGCAGGACATCCGGTCGATGACCGACCTGCGCTGGCAGATCATGCAGGCCGCGCTGGACGGTGAACGCCTGGTGCTCGAGGTCAGCAAAGCGACGGGAGGCGGCAGGCGACGCGTCACGCTCGCCCTCGACCGGGTCGAACGCAGCGAGGTCGACAGCAGCTTCCTGGCCAAGGTGGTGGGCCTGCCGCCGCCCTATGCCCCGGCAGTGATGGGCGAGCCGCTGCCGGGCGGCCCGGCGGAACGCGCCGGGCTCAAGGCCGGCGACCTGGTGCTGCGCGTGGACGGCATGCCGATGGCCGATGCGCACCAGCTGCGCACGCGCATCCGCCAGCTCGATGGCGACGGCCGCGCGGCGCCGATGACCTGGACGGTCGAGCGCAACGGTGGCGTACTCGAGATCGTGGTGGTGCCGCGTGTGATGTCCGACGGGAACAACCGGCATGGTCGCATCGACGCCGTGGTCGGCAAGCTGCCGGAGATGGTGACGGTGCGACTGGGGCCGCTGGACGGCGTGGCGCGCGGGCTGTCGCTGACCTGGGAGCAATCGCTGCTGACCGTCAAGATGTTCGGCCGCATGCTGGTCGGAGAGGCGTCGCTGAAGAACCTGTCAGGCCCGATCACGATCGCCGACTACGCCGGTCAGTCGGCCGAACGCGGCATCGCCTACTACATCGGCTTCCTGGCGCTGGTCAGTGTGGGGCTGGGTGTGCTGAACCTGCTGCCGGTCCCGCTGCTCGATGGCGGGCACCTCATGTATTATCTTTTCGAGGGCTTGACGGGCCGTCCGGTGTCGGAGCTGTGGCTCCGGTGGCTGCAGCGCGGCGGCGCGCTGGCGCTGTTGCTGTTGATGACCCTCGCCCTGTCCAACGACATCGCCCGCCTGCTGGGCCTGCACTGACGCGAAGCGCCACGCCCCGCGTCCGACCCCGATGCTGCCATTCAACGCCTTCCATCCGCTGCGCCCTGTCGCCGCCTGCATCGTGGCCGCGGCCACCCTGGCGGCCCCCGCGGCACGCGCCGCGGAGCCCTTCGCGATCATCGACATCCGCGTCGAAGGACTGCAGCGCACCGACCCCGGCACCGTGTTCGCTTCGCTGCCGTTCCGCAACGGCGACACCTACAGCGACGAGAAGGGCGCGGCAGCGCTGCGGGCGCTGTTCGCCACGGGCCTGTTCAAGGATGTGCGCATCGAAATCGACGGCAAGGTGGTGATCGTGATCGTCGAGGAGCGCTCGATCATTGCCAACGTCAGCTTTGTCGGCCTGAAGGAGTTTGACAACGACACGCTGATGAAGGCGCTGCGGGACTCCGGCATCGGCGAGGGCCTGCCCTTCGACCGTGCGCTTGTCGACCGTGCCGAGCAGGAGATCAAGCGCCAGTACCTGACCAAGAGCCTGTACGGCGCCGAGGTCACGACGACGATCACACCGCTGGAACGCAACCGCGTCAACGTGGTGTTCACGATGAACGAGGGCGAGTCGGCCAAGATCAAGGACATCCGGATCGTCGGCAACAAGGCCTTCTCGGAGAGCACCCTGCTCGGGCTGCTGAGCCGCACCACCAGCGGCTGGCTGACCTGGTACACCAAGACCGACCGCTACTCGCGCAGCGAACTCAACGCCGACCTCGAGACACTGCGCGCCTACTACACGAATCGCGGCTACCTCGAGTTCGACATCGAGTCGACGCAGGTCACCATTTCGCCGGACAAGCAGGAGATCAGCGTCACGATCTCGGTGCGCGAGGGCCAGCCCTTCACCGTGACCTCGGTGCGCCTTGAAGGCGAGTACCTCGGCCGCGACGACGACTTCAAGCGCCTGGTGCGCATCAAGCCGGGCGACCCGTACCGCAGCGCCGACGTGGCCGCCACGGCCAAGGCATTCGGCGAGCTGTTCGGCCAGTTCGGCTACGCCTTCGCACGCACCGAGACGCGACCGGAGATCGACCGCGCGAACGGGCAGGTGGTGGTCGTGGTCAATGCCGACCCGCAGCGCCGGGTCTATGTGCGCCGAATCAACGTTGCCGGCAACGATCGCACGCGCGACGAGGTGATCCGGCGCGAGTTCCGCCAGCTCGAGTCGGCTTGGTACGACGGCGACCGCATCAAGCTGTCGCGCGACCGCGTCGACCGCCTGGGCTACTTCAAGGAAGTCAACGTCGAGACCGACGAGGTGCCCGGCAGCCCGGACCAGGTGGACCTGACGATCAAGGTCGAGGAACGCCCGACCGGCAACCTGCTGGTCGGCGCCGGCTACTCGAGCAGCGACAAACTGTCGTTCACCGCGTCGATCAAACAGGAGAACGTGTTCGGCTCGGGCAACTACCTGGGGCTCGAGTTCAACACCAGCAAGTCGAACCGCAATCTCGTGCTGTCGACGGTGGATCCGTACTGGACGATCGATGGCGTGTCGCGGGCAATCGATCTCTTCTACCGCACCACGAAGCCGATCAACAGCCAGGGCGAAGAATACGAACTCGCGACGCCGGGCGCTGCGATCCGCTTCGGCGTGCCGTTCTCCGACTTCGACACGGTGTTCTTCGGCATCGGTGTCGAGCAGACGCGCATCGACGGCAACGTGACCAACAAGAGCTACCGCGACTACCGCGAACTCTACGGCGCCAACAGCACCGCCATCCCCCTGACGCTGGGCTGGGCCCGCGATGCACGCGACAACATCATCTCGCCGACGAAGGGACGCTACCAGCGCGTCAACTTGGAGTGGTCGATCGCCGGCGACGTGCGCTACCTGCGCACCAACCTGCAGTACCAGGAGTACTTCCCGATCACCAACAAGTTCACCTTCGGGCTGAACGCCGAACTTGGCTGGGGCAAGGGGCTTGGGGGCAAACCCTATCCGATCTTCAAGAATTTCTACGGCGGCGGCCTGGGCTCGGTGCGTGTGTTCGAGCAGGGATCGCTCGGCGTGGTCGACGTCACCAACAACTACATCGGTGGCAACCGGCGGCTGAATGTCAACGGCGAGCTCTACGTACCCGTTCCGGGTACTGGTAACGACAAGAGCCTGCGCATCTTCGGCTTCGTCGATGCTGGCAACGTGTGGGGCGAGCGCGAGAAGATCACCGGCGACAGCATCCGGGCCTCGGCAGGTATCGGCCTGTCGTGGATTTCGCCGGTGGGCCCCCTCAAGTTGAGTTGGGGCAATCCAATCAAGAAGCAGCCCAACGATAGAATCGAGAAGTTCCAATTCCAGATCGGCACCGCTTTCTGATGAACATGTGGAAATCCCTCGGCGCCGCGGCGCTGGTTGCGTGTGCTGCCTCGGTGGCGCAGGCGCAGGAACTGAAGATCGGCTACGTCAACAGCGAGCGGGTGCTGCGCGAGGCCAATCCGGCCAAGGCGGCGCAAGCCAAGCTGGAGGCCGAGTTCGGCAAGCGCGAAAAGGATCTGGCGGAGCAGGCCAGCCGGCTGAAGGCCGCGGCGGACAAGCTGGAGAAGGACGCACCGACGCTGGCCGAGGGCGAGCGCACGCGCCGCCAGCGCGACCTGGTCGAGCAGGACCGCGAGTTCCAGCGCAAGCGCCGCGAGTTCCAGGAAGACCTGAACCAGCGCAAGAACGAGGAACTGGCGTCCGTGGTCGAGCGCGCCAACAAGGTCATCAAGCAGATCTTTGATCAGGAGAAGTACGACCTGATCGTGCAGGATGCGGTGCACTGGAGCCCGCGCGTGGACATCACCAAGAAGGTGATCGACGCGCTGAACGCGGGCAAGTGAGCGCCTGAGGGCGCGCGGCGATGCGCGTGACCGTCGCCGAGATCGTGGCCCGCCTGGGCGGGCAATGGGTCGGTGATCCGTCGCAGGCGATCGACCGCATCGCGCCACTGGACAGCGCCGGTCCCTCGCACATCAGTTTCTTGTCGCACGCTCGCTACCGTGCGCAGCTGGCGCGAACGGCCGCCGGCTGCGTGATCGTGGCGCCGGCGCTGGCCGAAGAGGCGGCCGCGCGCGGCACGGTGATCGTCACGCCCGACCCCTATCTGTACTACGCGCGCCTGTCGCAGTGGTGGGCCGAGCACTCCGCTCCCGTGGCTGCTGGTGTGCACCCGAGCGCGGTGATCGAGCCCGGCGCCCAGATCGGCCCGGGGGCCAGCGTCGGGGCCCTGAGCTATGTCGGTGCGGGTGCCGTGATCGGCGCGGGCACGCGCATCGGTGCGCGCGTCACGGTCGGCGAGCGCTGCGTGATCGGCGCACGCTGCATCGTGCACAGCGGCGTCGTGATTGGCGCCGACGGCTTCGGTTTCGCGCCGCACGAAGGGCGCTGGGAGAAGATCGCCCAGTTGGGTGCCGTGCGCATCGGCGACGATGTCGAGATCGGCGCCAACACCTGCATCGACCGCGGCGCCCTCGAGGACACGGTGATCGAGGACGGCGTCAAGCTCGACAACCTGATCCAGGTCGGCCACAACGTGCACATCGGCGCGCACTGCGCCATGGCCGGCTGCGTCGGCATCGCCGGCAGCGCGAAGATCGGGCGCCACTGCACGGTCGGCGGCGGGGCAATCGTGCTCGGGCACCTGGAGCTGGCGGACCACGTGCACATCACGGCGGCGTCGGTGGTCAGCCGTTCGATCCTGAAGCCGGGCCAGTACAGCGGCATGTTCCCCATCGACGACAATGCCTCCTGGGAGAAGAATGCCGCCACGCTGCGGCAACTTCATACGTTGCGCGAGCGCCTGCGCGCACTCGAGAAGAAGCTTGCTGACCGATGATGGACATCCACCAGATCCTGCAGAAGCTGCCGCACCGCTACCCGATCCTGCTGGTGGATCGGGTGCTCGAACTCGAGAAGGGCGTGCGCATCAAGGCGCTGAAGAACGTGACGATGAACGAGCCGTACTTCACTGGCCACTTCCCGCACCGGCCGGTGATGCCCGGCGTGATGATGCTCGAGGCGATGGCGCAGGCCGCGGCGCTGCTATCGATCGAGACGCTTGGCATCGCGCTCGATGACAAGTCGGTTTTCTACTTCGCCGGCATCGACGGCGCGCGATTCAAGCGTCCGGTCGAGCCGGGCGACCAGCTGGTGCTCGAGGTCTTCCTCGACCGCGCCAAGGCAGGCATCTTCAAGTTCCGCGGCAACGGCCGCGTCGGCACGGAGGTGGCCGTCGAGGCCGAGCTGATGTGCACGATGCGCAAGGTGGCCTGAGCTGCTGGCGGGGCGGTCGTGAGCAACCAGATCCATCCGACCGCGCTGGTCGCATCCGGCGCCGAGCTCGACGGTGTGACCGTCGGCCCTTACGCGGTGATCGGCGAAGGCGTGCGCATTGCTGCGGGCACGACGGTCGGCGCGCACGCGATGATCGAAGGCCCGACGACGATCGGGCGCGACAACAAGATCTTCTCCCACGCCGTGCTCGGCGGCGCGCCGCAGGACATGAAGTACCGCGGCGAGCCGACCGCGCTGGCAATCGGCGACCGCAACACGATCCGCGAGTTCTGCACCTTCAACCGAGGCACCACGCAGGACGTGGGCACCACGCGGGTCGGCGACGACAACTGGATCATGGCCTACGTGCACCTGGCGCACGACGTCCAGGTGGGCAGCCGCACGATCCTGGCCAACAATGCCACGCTGGCTGGCCATGTGCACATCGGCGACTGGGTGATCGTCGGCGGGCTGACGGGCGTGCATCAGTTCTGCAAGATCGGCGCGCATGCGATGACCGGCTTCCAGAGTCATGTCTCGCAGGACGTGCCGCCGTTCATGATGGCCGTCGGCCATCCGCTGGCGATTGCCGGCTTCAACGCCGAAGGCCTGCGCCGGCGCGGTTTCTCCAAGGAGCGCATCGCGCAGGTCAAGCAGATGCACCGGTTGCTCTACCGCGACGGCCTGACGCTGGAGCAGGCCAAGGCCTCGATCGAGGCCCTGCGCGGCACCGTCGAAGGCGGCGACGCCGACGTGCGCTTGCTGCTCGACTTCCTCGCGGCCTCGACGCGCGGCATCGCACGCTGAAATGCGGCTTGGCCTTGCCGCGGGCGAAGCCTCGGGCGACCTGCTGGCGGGCCTGCTGCTGGCCGGTCTGAAGCAGCGCTGGCCGCAGGCTGCCGCCTTCGGCATCGGTGGCCCGCGCATGGCGGCCCAGGGTTTCGAAGCCTGGTGGCCGCATGACAAGCTGGCCGTGCGTGGCTACGTCGAGGTGCTGCGCCACTACCGCGAGATCAAGGGCATCCGTGACGCGCTCGCGGCGCGGCTGCTGGTCGAGCGGCCCGACGCCTTCATCGGCGTCGACGCACCCGACTTCAACCTCGGCCTGGAAGCACGGCTGCGCGCTGCGGGCATCAAGTCGATCCATTTCGTCTGTCCCTCCATCTGGGCCTGGCGCGCCGGCCGCGTCGGCAAGATGGCGCGCAGCACGGACCATGTGCTGTGCCTGTTCCCATTCGAGCCGGCGCTGCTCGCCGGGCATGGCATCGCGGCCACCTATGTGGGCCACCCGCTGGCCGACGCGATCCCGCTCGAGCCGCCGCGGGCCGCGGCCCGCACCGCGCTCGGGCTGCCAGCCGACGCATCCGTCGTGGCCCTCCTGCCGGGCAGCCGGCGCTCGGAGATCGAGGCGATCGCGCCGCTGTTCCTGCGCACGGCGGCGCAACTGGCCCGGGCCCGCCCCGGGCTGCGCTTCGTGCTGCCGGTGGTGCCGGGCCTGCGCGCGCTGCTCGATCCGCTGGTGGCCCGGCATGCCCAAGGGGTGACGGTCCAACTGCTCGACGGCCACTCGCACGAAGCCCTGGCCGCCTGCGATGTGACCCTGATCGCCAGCGGCACCGCCACGCTCGAAGCCGCACTGTTCAAGCGGCCGATGGTGATCGCCTACAAAATGCACCCGCTGTCCTGGCAGATCATGAAGCGCATGCAATTGCAGCCCTGGGTCGGCTTGCCCAACATCCTGTGCGAGGACTTCGTGGTGCCCGAACGCATCCAGTCCGCCGCGACGCCCGAGCGCCTGGCCGACGACGTGCTCGCCTGGTTCGACGCGCCCGAACGTGCGGCCGGGCTGACACGCCGCTTCACCGACCTGCACCACCTGCTGCGGCGCGACACCGCCCGCACCGCCACCGATGCGATCGCGAAGGTCCTCGAAGGCGCCTGAGCAGCTGGCGCTGCACTGGTCGACGCCCGGCCTGCTGGCCGGCGTCGACGAGGTGGGCCGCGGCCCGCTGGCGGGCCCGGTGGTGGCCGCCGCGGTGATCCTCGACGATCTGCGGCCGATCAAGGGCCTGCGGGACTCGAAGGTGCTCGGCCCGGCCAGGCGCGAGCGGCTCGACGCGGAGATCCGCGCCAAGGCGCTGTGCGTCAGCCTGGCCGAGGCCAGCGTCGAAGAGATCGACCGCCTGAACATCCTGCAAGCCACCTTGCTGGCGATGCAGCGCGCGGTCGAAGGCTTGCGCCTGACGCCGGCGCATGTACTGGTCGACGGCAACCGGCTGCCGCGGCTGCGGGTGTCGGCCGAGGCGGTGGTCAAGGGCGACGCCCGCGTGGCGGCGATCGCCGCCGCTTCGATCGTCGCCAAGGTGCATCGCGACGCGCTGCTCGAGACCCTGCACGAGCGACACCCCGCCTACGGATTCGCCGGGCACAAGGGCTACCCGACGCCCGAACACCTGGCGGCACTGCGCGCGCATGGAGCTTGCGCGGCGCACCGCCGCAGCTTCGCCCCGGTGCGCGAGGCCCTGGCCCTGCAGGCGAGTGCATGAGCGCCGTCCAGGCCATCACGTCGCGCGACAACCCGCTGCTGGTGCGCTTGCGGCGGCTGGCGCGCCACGGCACGGCCTACCGGCAGGAGGGCGTGGTGTGGATCGAAGGCGAGCACCTGTGCAGTGCCTTGCTGCAGCGGGGGGGCGCTGCGGTCCAGGCCGTGCTCAGCGAGACGGCCTGGCAGCAGCCGGCGCTGCGCGCGCTGGCGCAGTCGGCGCCGCGCGTGGCCTGCGTGCCCGATGCCCTGTTCGACGGGCTGAGCGCTCTCGGCTCGGCCACCGGCATCGGCTTCGTGCTCGACCTGCCCGCGGCGTTGGAGCCGGCGCCGGGCCTGCCGACCGTCGTGCTCGACCGTGTGCAGGACGCCGGCAACGTGGGCAGCATCCTGCGCAGCGCGGCCGCGCTCGGTTTCACCCAGGTCGTGGCGTTGTCGGGCACGGCGGGCCTGTGGTCGCCGAAAGTGCTGCGCGCGGGCATGGGAGCCCAGTTCGGATTGCGTCTGGTCGAGGCGGTGGGCGACGAAGCACTGGCCGGGCTGGCCGTGCCATTGCTGGCCGCTGACTCGCACGCGCCGCGGGCCCTCCACGAGTCGCCGCTGCCCTTTCCCTGCGCCTGGGTGTTCGGCCACGAAGGGCAGGGTGTGGCTGCCGCGGTGGCCGCACGTTGTGCGCAGGCCCTGCGCATTCCGCAGCCGGGCGGCGAGGAGTCGCTCAACGTGGCGGCGGCGGCAGCGATCTGCCTCTTTGCCACGCGCCAGGCTGGAGGCTGGCAATGAAGTGCTGGGGCATGCCCGGCCTGCTGCTCGCGTTGTCGGCGGCCGCGGCGCTGGCCGCGCCGGGCGACGTGCTCGTCGTGGCCCCCGAGCCCGCGGCCGAGCCCTGGTGGCAGCGGGCGCGCTGGCAACCCAAGGCGCAATCGGTGCGCGGCGTGGCGATCAGGCGCCTGCACCCCGAATGGTGTGCGGCCGAGGCCTTCAGCCGCGAGCTGCTCGGCAACGAGTTGCTCGGCCCGGCGGCAGGCAGTCCGCTGGACGGGCTGGACTTTGCGCTCGAGGGCGACTTCGACGGCAGCGGCCGGCCGCAGGTCGCTTTCGTCGGCGTCTACCGGCGCTGCGCCGGCGAGCAGGGCCTGTTCGCGGCGATCGTCGAGCCGGCGCGCGAGCGGCCGCGCATGCGCTTCCTGGTCGAGGTGCCCAACACCCCCAGCGCCCTGGCGACGGTGGGACGCGAGCCCGACGGCACGCTGGCCGTGTGGTGGTGCGTGGCCTGCCCGAACGGCGTGCGCATCGAGTTCAACCGCGAGACCCGGGGCTTCTTCGTCGCCGGCCCGGCAACGCCGCGGCGCTGACGGCCCTAGCGGGTTGGCAGCGGTCCGAAACGCGCCTCCGACTGGGCTGCGAGCCAGGCCACGACGGCCCAGGCCGCAACGTTGGGCGGCAGGGTCTTCGGGTCGATCTTGTCTAGCGTGTCGTTCTCTGTGTGGTGAATGTCGAAGTAGTCGCTGCCGTCCTGCGTCAACTCGATGCCCGGCCAACCTTCGCGGCGCATGAGAAGGGCCGCATCAGGCCCGGGCGAGCCCTCGTTGCCGCCGGCGGCGATGCCAGTGGTGCGAGCAGTTGCGACATGGCGTCGATCGCGGACAGGCCCTCGGGGCGCACCCGGCTGCGCAGGCGCCACGGCACGCCGGCACCGAAGTCGCTCTCGCCCACGAGTTGGTGGACGGTGCCCCGGTAGCGATCGCCATAGGCCCGCGCACCGTCAAACCCGTTCTCTTCGTTGGCGAACAGCACGACACGCACCGTGCGACGCGGCCTGCGTCCCGCGTCGAGCAGCAGCTTGGCGGCGGCCACGACAATGCCCACGCCGGCCGCGTCATCGACCGCGCCCTGTCCGACATCCCAGCTGTCGAGGTGGGCGCCCAGCAGCACCACCTCATCGGTGAGGTCGGCACCGGGAACCTCGGCGATCACGTTGGCCGAGGTGGCATCGACCACCTGCGCCTGCAGCAGCAGCCGCAGGCGCAGCGGCTGACCGCGGGCCTGCAGGCGCGCGATCAGGCTGGCGTCGGGCACCGACACCGCTGCCGCCGGGATCTTGGGCAGCAGGGGGTCGTAGCGCATGGAACCGGTGTGGGCGAAGCGGTCGCGGTCCGTGCCGATCGAGCGAATCAGCAGTGCAAGCGCACCGCGCCTCGAGGCCTCGATCGCTCCGTTGATGCGCGCCATGACCGCCTGGCCATAGCCGCTGCCATCCTGGCTCCGGCCCATGCGCTGGTCGACAAAGGCGATCCGGCCGCGTGCCCGTTCACTGGTGTCGGCCACCAACGCCGCGAGATCGGGGTAGTACGCCAGTTCGGCCTCGAGGCCCTCGGGCGGCGTGGCCACGCTGTTGCCCAGCGCCGCAACGACCAATGGGTGAGGCCAGGGTGCGATCAAGCGCGCACTTTCGGCGCCGCGACGCCAGACCCGGAACGCCAGTGGTTCGGCGCGTACGTTGGCAAAACCGAGCCGGCGCATCTGCGCCAGCGCCCAGTCCACCGCCCGCGCGTCGTTGGCGGATCCAGCGGGCCGAGCGCCGATCTCGCTGACCAGCGACTCGACCAGCGTGTAGGCGTTTGTGTCAGCCAGGCCCCGTTGGCGCAGGCGTTCGGCGACGGCCAGGTCGTCCGCCGTGTGGGCCGCGCGGGCCCTGCCGGCCAGGGCCGGCAAGGTCGCGCACCAAGCCGCAAAGCGGCGTCGCGCGAGGCCCATCGCTCAGTAGATCAGCCGGTCGGGCCGGATGTCGCGCAGGATCGTGGTGGCGATCTCCTCGATCGACTTGTGCGTCGAGGAGAGCCAGGCGATGCCGTCGCGCTTCATCATGCGCTCGGCCTCGGCCACCTCGTAGCGGCAGTTCTCGAGCGCCGCGTACTTGCTGCCGGGGCGCCGCTCGTGGCGGATCTGCGCCAGGCGCTCGGGGTTGATCGTCAGGCCGAAGCACTTGTGCTTGAACGGCGCGAGCGAGGAGGGCAGCTTGCCGCGCTCGAAGTCCTCGGGAATCAGCGGGTAGTTGGCGGCCTTGATGCCATGCTGCATCGCCAGGTACAGCGACGTCGGCGTCTTGCCGCTGCGCGACACGCCGACCAGGATCACGTCGGCGCTCTCCAGGTTCTTCGCGCTCTGGCCATCGTCGTGCGCGAGCGAGAAGTTGATCGCCTCGATGCGGTCGTTGTACTCCTCGCTCTTGGCGGCATCGGAGAAACGGCCGATGCGGTGGTTGCTCTTGACGCCGAACTCCTCCTCGAGCGGCTCAACGAAGGTGCGAAACATGTCGAGCACGAGACCGTGGCACTCGTCGCCGGTGACGATGGCGCGCACCTCGTCGTTGACCAGGGTGATGAAGACGATCGGCCGCTTGCCTTCGTGCGCGGCGGTGCGGTTGATCTCCTCGACCACGCTCCAGGCCTTCTCTGGCGAATCAATGAAAGGCCGGCGCACGTGGCGGGGTTTGGCGGCGAACTGGGCCAGGATCGAATTGCCGAAGGTTTCGGCGGTGATGCCGGTACCGTCGGAGACGAAGAACACGCTTCTGAGGGGCATGCCGCCGATGATAGGCCCCGTAGAATCCCCAGCCAGTCACTGCGGCCCGCCTCGATGCGCTCCTCCCCAGATCCCGCCCGCGATCCCCGCATGGGAGTGGTAGCGCCCGGCCCTGGCCCGCACGCGCCGATTTTTCATTGCTACGGAGCCCTCCCATGTCCCCAACGAGCCTGGCGACCGCCCTGGTCGTGCCGTTTGAACAGTTGAGAATGACCGACGTCGAGGTGGTTGGCGGCAAGAACGCCAGCCTCGGCGAAATGATCAGCCAGCTGGCCGCCTCCGGTGTGCGCGTGCCCGGCGGTTTCGCGACGACGGCGCATGCCTTCCGCGAGTTCCTGGCCCACAGCCACCTGGCCGAGCGCATCAAGGCGCGTCTGGACCGGCTCAATGTCGACGACGTCAAGGCGCTGACCGAGGCCGGCGCCGAGATCCGGGCCTGGGTGCACGACGCGCCGTTCCCGCCGGCGCTGGAAGCGGCGGTGCGCGAGGCCTACACGAAGCTCGCGGCGGACAGCCCCGACGCGACCTTTGCCGTGCGATCGTCGGCCACCGCCGAGGACCTGCCCGATGCCTCGTTCGCCGGCCAGCAGGAGACCTTCCTGAACGTGCACGGCATCGACGACGTGTTGTCCAAGATGCGCGAGGTGTTCGCGTCGCTCTACAACGACCGCGCGATAAGCTACCGTGTGCACAAGGGCTTTGCCCACGCCGAGGTCGCGCTTTCGGCCGGCGTGCAGCGCATGGTGCGCTCGGACCTCGGCGCGGCCGGCGTCCTGTTCACGATCGACACCGAGTCGGGCTTCAAGGACGTCGTCTTCCTGACCTCGAGCTGGGGCCTTGGCGAGCTGGTGGTGCAGGGCGCCGTGAACCCCGACGAGTTCTATGTCCACAAACCGATGCTGGCCCTGGGCAAGCAGGCGCTGATCCGGCGCACGCTGGGCTCGAAGCTGCAGCGCATGGGCTTCGCGACGGCGCAGGAGAAGGCGGCGAGCGGCAAGCTGGTCAAGATCGAGGACAACCCGGTCGAGCTGCGCAACCGCTACTCGCTGTCCGACGCCGACGTCCTCGAGCTCGCGCGCTACGCGGTGGTGATCGAGAAGCACTACGGCCGGCCGATGGACATCGAGTGGGGCAAGGACGGCGCCGACGGCAAGCTGTACATCCTGCAGGCGCGGCCCGAGACCGTGAAGAGCCAGGCCGACGGGCAGGTGGAGCACCGCTACAAGCTCAAGGGCGACACCAGCAAGACGACGGTGCTGGCCGAGGGCCGCGCGATCGGCCAGAAGATCGGCACCGGCCGTGTGCGTCTGGTAAAGTCGAGCGCCGAGATGGACAAGGTGCAGGCCGGCGATGTGCTCGTCACCGACATGACCGACCCGAACTGGGAACCGATCATGAAGCGCGCCAGCGCCATCGTCACCAACCGCGGCGGCCGCACCTGCCACGCGGCGATCATCGCGCGCGAGCTCGGCATCCCGGCCGTCGTGGGCTGCGGTGACGCTACCGACAAGCTGGCCGATGGCGCGCTGGTCACGGTGGCCTGCTCGGAGGGCGACACCGGCTACATCTACGACGGCCTGCTCGAAGCCGAGATCACCGAGGTCAAGCACGGCCAGATGCCGTATTGCCCGATCAAGATCACGATGAACGTCGGCAATCCGCAGCTGGCCTTCGAGTTCGCCCAGATGCCGAACTCGGGCGTCGGCCTGGCCCGCCTGGAGTTCATCATCAACAACGATATCGGGGTGCACCCGAAGGCGATCCTCGACTACCCGAACGTCGATCCCGAACTGAAGAAGGCGGTCGAATCGGTGGCGCGCGGCCATGCCAGCCCGCGTGCCTTTTACGTCGACAAGTTGGCCGAGGGCGTGGCGACGATCGCTGCCGCCTTCTGGCCCAAGCCGGTGATCGTGCGGCTGTCGGACTTCAAGAGCAACGAGTACCGCAAGCTGATCGGCGGCGCCCGCTACGA
This sequence comes from Aquincola sp., assembly GCA_022841885.1. Classification (GTDB taxonomy): domain Bacteria; phylum Pseudomonadota; class Gammaproteobacteria; order Burkholderiales; family Burkholderiaceae_C; genus CADEEN01. The sequence continues at coordinate 23,228 of JALHQP010000013.1, forward strand.
GCCCGACGAAGAGAACCCGATGCTGGGCTTCCGTGGCGCCAGCCGCTACATCAGCGGCGAGTTCAGCGACGCCTTCGGCATGGAGTGCGAGGCGCTCAAGCGCGTGCGCAAGGACATGGGCCTGACCAATGTCGAGCTCATGGTGCCCTTCGTGCGCACGGTCAAGCAGGCCGAGCGCGTGGTGGCGATGCTGGGCGAGCGGGGCCTGAAGCGCGGCCAGGACGGGCTGCGCCTGATCATGATGTGCGAGGTGCCGAGCAACGCGATCCTGGCCGACCAGTTCCTCGAGCATTTCGACGGCATGTCGATCGGCTCGAACGACCTGACCCAGCTGACCCTCGGCCTGGACCGCGACTCGGGCATCGAGCAGCTTGCCGGCGACTTCGACGAGCGCGACCCGGCCGTGCGGGCGCTGATCTCGCGTGCGATCGCCGCCTGCCGCGCCACCGGCAAATACGTCGGCATCTGCGGCCAGGGCCCCAGCGACTACCCGGACTTTGCACAATGGCTGGCCCGGGAGGGCATCGGCTCGCTGTCGCTGAACCCGGACACCGTGGTCGACACCTGGGAGCGCTTGGCGGCGGCTCGATCCTGAGGAGACTGGGGGACGAGTACCCGCCACCGAAAGCCCGCTATAATCGCGGGCTTTCCCTTGCCGCACCTGCGTCTTGACGCTGCAGGGCGGCTTCCTCGCCCACACTCATTCCGAGCAGGGCGGAATCCATAAGGAGCCATCAATGCGTCACTATGAGATCGTTCTCCTGATCCATCCGGATCAGAGTGAACAGGTTCCGGCCATGCTGGAACGCTACAAGGGGCTGGTCACCGCCGCCGGCGGCAAGCTGCACCGTGTCGAGGACTGGGGGCGGCGTCAGCTGGCCTATCAGATCCAGAAGCTCGGCAAGGCCCACTACCTGTGCCTGAACATCGAGTGCAGCAACGAGACCTTGGCCGAACTCGAGACCGGGTTCCGTTTCAACGACGCCGTGCTGCGCCACCTGACCGTGGCGATGGACAAGGCCGAAACCACCCCGTCGGTGATGATGAAGCACGTCGAGCGCGAAGAAGCGCGCAAGGCACAGCAGGAGACCGCCGCCTGAGAAGGTTCCGGCTGCGCCGCGGCTGCGCGCGATGAACCGTCTGGTTCTGAGTGCGACGCTGGCCGAGCGCAGCGCCATGCGATACACCCCTGCCGGCTTGACGGCCTTGGATCTGGTGCTGCGGCACGAGTCCGAGGTCAGCGAAGACGGCACACTGCGCAAGGTGTCGATGGACATCAAGGCAGTGGCCCTGGGGAGCATCACACGGCAGGTCGGCGCCATGGCGCTGGGCAGTGCGGCAAGTTTTGCCGGCTTCCTGGCCTCGGGGCGCAACGGCCGCGGAGTCATCTTCCATGTCACGGCGCTCGACTGAGCTTCGCATCACACCCACCGAACCTGTTCGATTTCAGATTTTCAGGAGCACACCATGCCCCCACCCCGCGGTAAAGGCAAGTTCTCGAAGGACCGCAAGCCCCGTCGCAACACCCAGTCGCTGTTGTTCCGCCGCAAGCGCTTCTGCCGCTTCACGGTCACCGGTGTCGAGCGCATCGACTACAAGGACGTCGACGTGCTGCGCGACTTCGTCGGCGAGAACGGCAAGATCACGCCTGCGCGCCTGACCGGCACGCGCGCGTTCTTCCAGCGCCAGCTCACGTCGGCAATCAAGCGCGCGCGTTTCCTCGCGCTGCTGCCGTACACCGACCAGCATCGCGCCTGAGGAGCCACCCACCATGCAAGTCATCCTGCTGGAAAAGGTCGCCAACCTGGGCAACCTCGGTGATGTCGTCAAGGTCAAGGACGGCTTCGCCCGCAACTTCCTGATCCCGACGCGCCGTGCACGCCGTGCCACCGACGCGGCGCTCAAGGAGTTCGATGCCAAGCGCGCCGAACTCGAGAAGCTCGCCGCCGAGAAGCTCGTCGCGGCCCAGGCCCAGGGCGAGAAGCTCAACGGCAAGACCGTCTCGATCACCCAGAAGGCGGGCGTTGACGGCCGCCTGTTCGGCTCGGTCACCAATGCCGACATCGCCGACGCCCTGAAGGCGCAGGGCTTCGACGTGGCCAAGGCCAACGTGCGCATGCCCAGCGGCCCGATCAAGCACACGGGCGAGCAGACCCTGTCGGTGTCGCTGCACACCGATGTGGCTGTCGACGTGCACGTGGTCGTGGTCGGCGACGTGGATTGATTCGAGCTGTCGCACAGCCAACAAGGGCCGGCTTTGCCGGCCCTTGTCCTTTGTGGGTTCACTGGATGCCCACAGCTTTGTCCACCGGTGCCCGCCGTGGCGCGCCGTAAGATTGCCTGCTCATGTCCGCCGTCTACTCCACCCGAGACAACCCCGCGCCGCGCGATGACGAAGTCGCCCGCCTGCGCGTGCCCCCACACTCGATCGAAGCCGAGCAGAGCGTCCTGGGCGGCCTGCTGCTCGACAACAGTGCCTGGGACCGCGCCGGCGACCTGCTGACCGACAGCGACTTCTATCGCTACGAACACAAGGCCATCTACAAGGCCATCGGCGACCTTGTCACCGGCAGCAAGCCCGCCGACGTGGTCACGGTCTACGAGCAGCTCCAGATGCACGGCAAGGCCGAGGAGTGCGGCGGCATTGCTTACCTGAATGCGCTGGCGCAGTCGGTGCCCAGCGCCGCGAACATACGCCGCTATGCCGAGATCGTGCGCGAGCGGGCGGTGCTGCGAAAGCTGATCGAGGCCAGCGATGAGATCGCCACCAATGCGTTCAACCCGCAGGGACGATCAGTCAGCCAGATCCTCGACGAGGCCGAAGGCCGCGTGTTCCAGATCGGCGAGGAGGGCCAGCGTAGCAAGCAGGGCTTCCAGAGCATGGACCACCTCGTGGTCCAGCTGATCGACCGTGTGACCGAGCTGCACGAGAACGGCGCCGAGGACGTGACCGGCATCCGTACCGGCTTCTACGACCTCGACCGCATGACGGCCGGCCTGCAGGCCGGCGACCTGATCGTGTTGGCCGCGCGTCCGTCGATGGGCAAGACCGCGTTCGCGCTCAACATCGCCGAGAACGTCGCCGTGCAGGAGGGCCTGCCGGTCGTTGTGTTCTCGATGGAAATGGGCGCGTCGCAACTCGCGCTGCGCATGGTCGGTTCACTCGGCCGCATCGACCAGACCCATCTGCGCACCGGGCGCCTCAACGACGACGAGTGGGGGCGCCTGTCCGAGGCGGTGGACCGGCTGAAGAGCGCCAGCGTCTTCATCGACGAAACCGCGGCCTTGAATCCGGCCGAGTTGCGCGCGCGCGCTCGGCGCCAGGCGCGCATCTGCGGCAAGCTCGGGCTGATCGTCGTCGACTACCTGCAACTGATGAGCGGCTCGTCGGGCAGCGACGAGAACCGCGCCACCGAGCTGGGCGAGATCTCGCGCGGCCTGAAGGCCCTGGCCAAGGAGCTGCAGTGCCCGGTGATCGCGCTGTCGCAGCTCAACCGCAGCGTCGAGTCGCGCAACGACAAGCGGCCGATGATGAGCGACCTGCGCGAGTCCGGTGCCATCGAACAGGACGCCGACGTCATCATGTTCATCTACCGCGACGACTACTACAACAAGGAAAGCAAGGAGCCGGGTGTGGCGGAGATCATCATCGCCAAGCAGCGTAACGGCCCGGTCGGCGACCTCAAGCTGACGTTCCTGAAGCCACTCACGCGCTTCGACAACCTCGCTCCGGGCGGCGGCAGTTACTGACGGCTTGCGTTTCGCCGCATACTGGATATATTAACAGTATGCAGCCCGAAGCGCCTCCGGCCACGCTCGTGTTCATGCCCGCCCTGAAGGGCCGCGGCACCGCCTGGGCCATCGAGCACCGCTTCACGACCCGGCACCACGAGTCTTTCGACGACGGCTGGGGCACGCTCGAGCAGGCGGCACGCGAGGAGCAGTCCGCCCCGGCCACGCAGATCATCGAGCAGACGGTACGCACGATCCTGTCGGGCAACGACTCGCCTGACATCGACTTCGACCTCTCGATCAATCCCTACCGCGGCTGCGAGCATGGCTGCGTCTACTGCTTCGCACGGCCGACGCACAGCTACCTGAACCTCTCGCCGGGCCTGGACTTCGAGACCCGGATCATCGCCAAGGTCAATGCGGCCGAGCGTCTGCGTGCCGCGCTGTCGGCGCCGGGCTACGAGCCGCTGATCCTGAACATCGGATCGGCCACCGACGCCTACCAGCCCGCCGAGCGGCGGCTGCGCATCACGCGCGGCGTGATCGAGGTGCTGGCCGAGTGCCGGCATGCGTTCTCTGTCATCACCAAGTCCTCGGGCATCGAGCGCGATGTCGACCTGCTCGCGCCGCTGGCGCGCGACGGCCTGGTCTCGGTCTACGTCTCGATCCCGACGCTGAACGCTGATCTGGCCCGCATCATGGAGCCGCGTGCCACCGCCCCGGCGCGGCGCCTGCGCACGATCGAACGCCTGGCGGCGGCGGGCATCCCGGTGGGTGTGAGCGTCTCGCCGCTGATCCCCTTCATCAACGAGCCCGAACTCGAGCATGTGCTCGAGCAGGCGCATGGCGCCGGTGCCAGCTCGGCGTTCTCGACCGTGCTACGCCTTCCCTGGGAGGTGAATCCACTGTTCCAGCAATGGCTCGAGACCCACTTTGCCGACCGCGCGGCGCGCGTGATGGCGCGGGTGCGCGAGCTGCGCGGCGGGCGCGAGAACGATCCGCGCTTCCACGAGCGCATGCAGGGGCAGGGTGTCTGGGCGCAGATGCTGGCGCAGCGCTTTGCCAAGGCGGCGTGGCGGCTCGGCCTGCGCACCGAGCGGCGCAAGCTGGACCTGTCGCAGTTCCGTCGGCCGCTGCCGAAGGCAGCGCCCTCGGCCCAGCCCAGCCTGTTCTGAGCCCGCCGGCTACTTGAAGAGATCCTTGACCCGGTCGGTCCAGCTCTTCTCATCGGGCGAATGGCGCGCGCCGCCCTTCTTGAGCGACTCGTCCAGTTCGCGCAGCAGCTTCTTCTGCCCATCCGTCAGCTTGACGGGCGTCTCGATCGAGACGTGGCAGTACAGGTCGCCCGGGTAGCTCGAGCGAAGGCCCTTGATGCCCTTGCCCTTGAGGCGGAAGGTCTTGCCGTGCTGCGTGCTCTCGGGCAGCTCGATCTCGACCTTGCCCTCGAGCGTGGGCACCTCGATCGCGCCGCCGAGCGCCGCCGTGGTCATGCCCACCGGTACCGTGCAATGCAGGTCATCGCCGTCGCGCTCGAAGATGTCGTGCTGCTTGACGCGGATCTCGATGTAGAGGTCGCCTGACGGCCCGCCATTGCTGCCCGGCTCGCCATTGCCGGCCGAGCGGATGCGCATGCCCTCGCTGATGCCGGCCGGGATCTTGACCTCGAGCGTCTTCTGCTTCTTGACCTTGCCGGCGCCGTGGCAGGTGGCGCAGGGCTCGGGAATGATCTTGCCGGCGCCGCGACACTGCGGGCAGGTCTGCTGGATCGAGAAGAAGCCCTGGCGCAGGTGCACCGTGCCCGAGCCGTTGCACTGCGGGCAGGTCTTGGCGCTGGTGCCGGGCTTGGCGCCGCTGCCGCTGCAGGTTTCGCAGTTGTCCCAGCTAGGAATGCGGATCTGCGTGTCTTTCCCCAGGGCCGCTTCCTCGAGCGTGATCTCGAGGCCGTAGGACAGATCGGCCCCGCGGTAGACCTGCTGGCCGCCGCGGCGTGCGCCGCCCGCGGCACCACCGAAGATGTCGCCAAAGATGTCGCCGAAGGCCTCGGCAAAACCGCCGAAGCCCTCCTGCCCCGGACCGCCGCGGAAGCCGCCCATGTTCGGGTCCACGCCCTGGTGGCCGAACTGGTCATAGGCCTGGCGCTTGGCCGGCTCGGACAGGATCTCGTAGGCCTCCTTGGCCTCCTTGAACTTCTCTTCGGACGCCTTCGCCCCGTCGCCCTGGTTGCGATCGGGGTGGTGCTTCATGGCCAGCTTGCGGTAGGCCTTCTTGATGTCGTCCTCGGAGGCGTTCTTCGGCACCCCGAGGATCTCGTAAAAGTCGCGTTTGGCCATGCTGCCCTCAAGCTCCTCGACCAGCGCGCCCGGTCGTCACCGGGCGCGCGCCTTCCTCACTTGCGGACTTCCTTGAAGTCGGCATCGACCACATTGTCGTCGTCGGCCGGCTTGGCCTGCGCGCCGCCCGCGTCGCTCGACGCCTGAGGCCGCGCCGCATCGGTCGCGCCCTGGGCGGCTGCGGCCTTCTGCACGTCGGCGTACATCTTCTCCGACAGCTTGTGGCTGGCGGCCATCATCGCGTCGGTCTTGCTCGTGATCGTTTCCTTGTCGTCGCTCTTGAGCGCCTCTTCGACCTCCTTGATCGCCGCCTCGATCTTGGTCTTCTCTTCGTCCGTGAGCTCCTTGCCGTGCTCGGCCAGGCTCTTCTTCACGCTGTGCGCCATCGCGTCGGCGTGGTTGCGTGCCTGCACGAGCTCGAGCTTCTTGTGGTCCTCGGCTGCATTGGCCTCGGCGTCCTTGACCATCTTCTCGATCTCGGCTTCGGAGAGACCTGAGTTCGCCTTGATGGTGATCTTGTTCTCCTTGCCCGTGCCCTTGTCCTTGGCGTGGACGTGCAGAATGCCGTTGGCGTCGATGTCGAACGCGACCTCGATCTGCGGCAGCCCGCGCGGCGCCGGCGGGATGCCCTCGAGGTTGAACTCGCCCAGGCTCTTGTTGCCCGCGGCCATCTCGCGCTCGCCCTGGTAGACCTTGATCGTCACCGCCGGCTGGTTGTCGTCGGCGGTGCTGAACACCTGCGAGAACTTGGTCGGGATCGTGGTGTTCTTCTTGATCATCTTGGTCATCACGCCGCCCAGGGTCTCGATGCCCAGCGACAGCGGCGTCACGTCCAGCAGCAGCACGTCCTTGCGGTCGCCCGACAGCACCTGGCCCTGGATCGCGGCACCCACGGCCACGGCCTCGTCTGGGTTGACGTCCTTGCGCGGCTCCTTGCCGAAGAAGGCCTTCACCGTGTCCTGCACCTTGGGCATGCGCGTCATGCCGCCGACCAGGATCACGTCGTCGATCTCGGTCGTCTTGACGCCGGCGTCCTTGATCGCGGTGCGGCAGGGCTCGACCGTCTTCTCGATCAGGTCCTCGACCAGCGCCTCGAGCTTGGCGCGCGTGAGCTTGATGTTCAGGTGCTTCGGGCCCGACGCATCGGCCGTGATGTAAGGCAGGTTGACGTCGGTCTGCGTGCTCGACGACAGCTCGATCTTGGCCTTCTCGGCCGCTTCCTTCAGGCGCTGCAAGGCCAGCACGTCCTTCGTCAGGTCGACACCCTGCTCCTTGCGGAACTCGGTGACGATGTAGTCGATGATGCGCTGGTCGAAGTCCTCGCCGCCGAGGAACGTGTCGCCGTTGGTCGACAGCACCTCGAACTGCATCTCGCCGTCGACGTCGGCGATCTCGATGATCGAGATGTCGAAGGTGCCGCCGCCGAGGTCATACACGGCGATCTTGCGGTCGCCCTTGCCGTGCTTGTCCAGGCCGAAGGCCAGCGCGGCTGCGGTCGGCTCGTTGATGATGCGCTTGACGTCCAGGCCCGCGATGCGGCCGGCGTCCTTGGTGGCCTGGCGCTGGCTGTCGTTGAAGTAGGCCGGCACCGTGATCACGGCCTCGGTGACTTCCTCACCGAGATAGTCCTCGGCGGTCTTCTTCATCTTGCGCAGCACCTCGGCGCTGACCTGCGGCGGCGCCAGCTTCTTGCCACGCACCTCGACCCAGGCGTCGCCGTTGTCGGCCGCGACGATCTTGTAGGGCATCAGGTTGATGTCCTTCTGCACCTCGCCCTCAGTGAACTTGCGCCCGATCAGGCGCTTCACCGCATACAGCGTGTTCTTCGGGTTCGTGACCGCTTGGCGCTTGGCCGCGGCGCCGACCAGCACCTCGCCGTCGTCCTGGTAGGCAATGATCGACGGCGTGGTGCGCGCGCCCTCGCTGTTCTCGATCACCTTGGTCGAGTTGCCCTCCATGATCGCCACGCACGAGTTCGTCGTGCCAAGGTCGATGCCGATGATCTTTGCCATTTGAATGCTCCTGAAACGGGGAATCCGGTTGTCTTCGAGTTGTGGATAAGTCGGGCGCTTTCAAGGGCGCCGCGCTGTGGATCTACTTCGGTGCGGCCACGGTCACGAGCGCCGGACGCAGCACGCGGTCGGCGATCAGGTAGCCCTTCTGCAGCACGGCCACCACGGTGTTGGCTTCCTGCTCGGCCGGCACCACGCTGATGGCCTGGTGCTGGTGCGGGTCGAACTTGGTGCCGGGCGGCGGCGCCAGCTCGACCACCTTGTTGCGCTCGAGCGCCGCGGCGAGCTGGCGCAGCGTGGCGTGTACGCCTTCGAGCACCTGGGGCGTGCTGGCCTCGGGCTGGGCGATCGCGGCCTGCAGGCTGTCCATCACCGGCAGCAGGCTCTCGGCGAAGGACTCGACGGCGAACTTGCGCGCCTTGGTCATGTCCTCCTCGGCGCGTCGGCGGACGTTCTCGGCCTCGGCCTTGGCGCGCAGGAAGGCATCCTTCAGCGTGCTCAGTTCCAGCTGAAGCTCGCTGAGTTGGGCTTCGACGGCGGTCTCGGGGGCCACGGCATCGGCGCCCTCGGCCGCAGCGGGATTTCCTGGGGTCTCGTTGCTCATGTCGGTCGAAATGATCGGACTCGCGCGGACTTGGGGCCGAAGGCCGTCGATTCAAGAGGGGTTTCCGACCTCGTTTCGTGGGGTCGTGCACGGGCTCGCGGTCAGGGCTCGTCGATCGACGCGCTCCAGCGCTGCCAGCGCTCGCCGGCCTGGTCGATCTGGCGCCGGTCGCGCTTGGTCGGCCGGCCCTGGACCAGGGTCGCCGCCGGCTCCGGTGCCAGCCGGCGGGCCTCGATGGCGCGCTGGCGGGCCACCAGGCTCTCGGGCGTCTCCTCGTAGAGCGCCTGCGCTGCGGGCGCCGGGCCGCGCACCGCCGACAGGGCCCGGACAAGCATCGTTCGCGGCGGCCATCCGGGCTGGCGCCATTCCAGCGTGTCGCCCGGCCTCAGCTCCCGCGCCGGCTTGACGGCCTGGCCGGCCACCAGCACGCGCCCGGCCGTGACGGCTTCAGCCGCCAGGCTGCGCGTCTTGAACCAGCGCGCGGCCCAGAGCCACTTGTCCAGGCGCATGCCGGGCGTCTTGGTCTCGTTCATGGCGTTGCCGTGTGCAGCGGCAGGCGCACGACCGCGTCGAGCCCGAGCACGCGACTGCCTTGCAGACGGTTGTTGAGTTCGATCTGGCCGCCGAGCGACGCGACGATCTCGCGGCAGATCGTCAGCCCCAGGCCGACGCCGCCGCGCCCCGCGTCGCCGGTCGAGAACGGCTCGAACAGGCGCTGCCGCAAGTCGTCCGACAGGCCCGGGCCGCTGTCGGCGATGGTCAAGGCTGCGGTGCGCGCGTCGCAGACCAGCCGCACGGCGAGCCGCCCGCCGGCCGGCGATTGCTTGACCGCGTTGTGCAGCAGGTTGCGGCTCAGCTCGCGCAGCGCCCACTCATGGGCATGCACGGGCGCGGTCTGGCGTTCGAGGTCGAAGTCCAGTCGCGCCTGCGCGATCAGCGGTGCCAGGTCGAGTGCCACCGCCTGCACCACCGACGACCAGTCGACCACGGCGGCATCGCCTTGCTGACGCAGTTGCTCCACCTTGGCCAGCGCCAGCATCTGGTTGGCCAGCACGGTGGCGCCGTCGACCGTGCTGCCGATGTCGTCGAGCGCCTGGCCGGGCGCCACGTCGCCGCGCTGGGCCGACTGCACCTGGGTCTTCAGCACCGCCAGCGGCGTGCGCAGCTGGTGCGAGGCGTCGCGCACGAAGCGCTTCTGGTGCTCGAGCAGGTGCGCCAGCCGTGCCATCACGCCATTGGTGGCGTCGAGCACCGGCTGCAGTTCGTGCGGCGCGCCGACGCTGTCGATCGGCGACAGGTCGCCCTCGGCACGGCGCCGCAGGCGCTCGCTCAGCGCGCGCACCGGGCGCGTCGCGACCTGCACCACCGCCACCACGACCAGCGCGATCACCACCAACATCAGCGCCTGGTGCCACACGGTGTCGACCAGAATCTGGCGTGCCAGCGTGCGCCGCACTTCGAGCGTCTCGGCCACCTGGATCGTCGCCATGCCCTGGCCGGCCTGACCGGCCACCGGTTGGAGCAGCACGGCCATGCGCACCGGCGCGTCGCGGTACCGGTCGTCGTAGAACTGCACCAGCGCCGCGTAGACGTTGCGCTCGGACGCGTCGCGTCGCGGCGCGGGCAGGTCCTCGAAGCCCGAGACCATCTCGCCGTCGAAGCCGCGCACGCGGTAGAAGATGCGGCTGCGGTTGTCGGCCTCGAAGGCCTCGAGCGCCGCGTAGGCGACGTTGCCGCGCACGCGCACCCGGCCGTCGGTCTCGACCACTTCGAGCAGCTCGCCGATCGACTTGGCCGAGGCGAGCAGGGTGCGGTCGTAGGCCGTGTCGGCCGCGGCCAATGCCTGCCGGTACAGGCTCGCGGCGTTGAAGGCCAGCAGGCCCAGCACCGGCACCAGGATGCCCAGCAGCAGGCGCGCACGCAACGACGCGGGCGCCTTCACAGCCTGTCCTCGGCCTGCAGCAGGTAGCCCAGCCCACGCAGCGTGACGAGCTGGACCCCGGTGGGCCCGAGCTTCTTGCGCAGACGGTACGCCACCACCTCGACGGCGCTGGCCTGCACATCGGCCTCGCCCGGGAACACCGCCTCGCACAGGCGTTCCTTGGCCAATGCCTGGCCGGGGCGCGCGAGCAGGGCGCGCAGCAGCGCCGCCTCGCGCGGCGTCAGCTCCATCGGCCGGCCGTGGTGGCAGACCGCGCCGCTGGCCGCATCGACCTGCAGGCCGTGGAACTCGGCGGTCTCGGGCAGGTCGGCCCCGCCGGACCCCTTGCGCCGCGCCAGCGCGCGCACGCGAGCCTCGAGTTCGTCGAGATCGAAGGGCTTGGGCAGGTAGTCGTCGGCCCCGGTGTTCAGGCCGAGGATGCGGTCGCCGACCGCGCCGCGTGCGGTCAGCACGATCACCGGCGTGGCCAGGCCCTCGGCGCGCGCCTGGGCCAGCACGCTCAGGCCGTCAACGCCGGGCAGGTTCAGGTCGAGCAGCACCACGTCGGGCACGCTGGCGCGCCAGCGGTCGAGCGCTCGCGCTCCGTCGCCGCAGACCACCACCTGCATGCCGCGGCGCTCGAAGCTGCGCTGCAGCGAGGTCCGCATCGCGAGGTTGTCTTCGACAAGGAGCAGCTTCATCGGGTCACGAGGTGGGGCGGGGATTATCGGCAGCGGTCTGATCCGTGTTTCCCCTGAGCCGGCTGACAGCGCATTGACAGCGTGTCGGCGCATCATGCTCGTTGACCGCAGACCACCAGCAGGAGAGCAGCATGCGTCGCGATACCTTCCTCAAGACCCTTGGCGCACTGGCCGTTGCCGGCGCGCTGCCGATGGGCGCACGCGCCAACGCCGCGCTGAAGATGATGATCCCAGCCAATCCCGGCGGCGGTTGGGACACCACGGGCCGTGCACTCGGCAAGGCGCTGCAAGACGCCGGTGCCGCGGCGTCGGTGAGCTACGAAAACAAGGGCGGCGCCGCCGGCGCGATCGGCCTGGCCCAGTTCGTCAACGCGAGCAAGGGCGACGGCAATGCGCTGATGGTGATGGGCGCGGTGATGCTGGGCGGCATCATCACCGGCAAGCCGCCGGTGAGCCTGAGCCAGGCCACACCGATCGCGCGCCTGACCAGCGAGTACAACGTGTTCGTGCTGCCGGCGGCATCGCCGCTGAAGACCATGGCCGATGTGGTCGAGCAGATGAAGAAGGACCCGGGCAGCGTCAAGTGGGGCGGCGGTTCGCGTGGTTCGACTGAACACATCGCCGCGGCCATGATCGCGCGCGCCGTGGGCGTGGACCCGGCCAAGATCAACTATGTCGCCTTCCGCGGCGGCGGCGAAGCGGTGGCGGCGATCCTGGGCAACAACGTCACCGTCGGCGGCAGCGGCTACAGCGAGTTCGCGCAGTACGTCGACAGCGGCAAGATGCGCGCGATTGCCGTCACGTCGGCGCAGCGCCTGAAGGGCATCAATGTGCCGACGCTCAAGGAGCAGGGCATCGACGTCGAGATCGGCAACTGGCGCGGCGTCTACGGCGCACCCGGCATCACCGACGCGCAGCGCAAGGCGCTGACCGACATGATCCAGAAGGCGGTCAAGTCCAAGGCCTGGGCCGAGGCGATGGACAAGAACGCGTGGACGCCAGCACTGATGACCGGCAAGGAGTTCGACGACTTCGTCGATCGCGAGTTCGCGAGCCTGCGCGCGACGATGGTCAAGGCCGGCATGGTCTAACCGCCTCGTGCCGCGCTCGAAGCATGAGGTGGTGCTCGCCGGTGGCGTGATCGCCATCGGCGCGCTGCTGGCCGCGGGGGCGCTGCAGATCCCCTCGGCCGCCGGCTACGGCGGCGTTGGGCCGAACTTCCTGCCATGGCTGGTCGCGGTAGCGCTGCTGGTGTGCGGCGCGCTGCTGCTGTGGCATGCGCTGCAGGGTGGTTTTCGCGAGCGCGAGGAGCCTTCGGGGGCCGCGCATGGCGACTGGGTGGCCTTTGCGTGGGTGTCGGCGGGGGTGCTGGTGACCGCGGCGCTGATCACCCGTGTGGGCTTCGTGCTGACCTGCGGCCTGTGCTTCGCGCTCGCGGTGCGCGGGCTGCGCGGGGCAGAAGGCCGGCCCGCCGGCGGGCCAACGCAGACCGCGATCGACCTCGGCACCGGCCTGGCGATCGCGTTGCCTGTGTACTGGCTCTTCACCAAGTTGTTGGCGATCAACTTGCCGGGCCTGACCGGTGCGGGGTGGATCTGATGGGCGAGACCCTGGCCAACCTCGCCGTTGGCTTTGCCACCGCCGGCACGCTGGTCAACCTGATGTGGGCCTTTGTCGGCTGCGCGCTCGGCACCGCGATCGGCGTGCTGCCGGGTCTCGGGCCGGCGGTGACGGTGGCCATGCTGCTGCCGATCACCTCGCAGGTCGAGCCGGCCTCGTCGATGATCTTCTTCTGCGGCATCTATTACGGCGCGATGTACGGCGGCTCAACGACCTCGATCCTGCTCAACACGCCGGGCGAGACCGGCACCATGGTGACCGCGCTCGAGGGCTTCAAGATGGCCAAGAGCGGCCGCGCCGGTGCGGCGCTGGCCACCGCGGCGATCGGTTCCTTCATCGCGGGCACGCTGGCCACCGTGCTCGTCACCCTGTTCGCGCCGGTGGTGGCCGACTTTGCCGTCACGCTCGGGCCGCCCGAGTACTTCATGCTGATGATGCTGGCCTTCATCACCGTCAGCGCGGTGCTCGGCAAGAGCACGCTGCGTGGGCTGACGGCGCTGTTCATCGGGCTGGCGATCGGCTGCGTGGGGCTGGACCAGATCAGCGGCCAGGTGCGCTACACGATGGGCGTGCCCGAACTGCTCGACGGCGTCGAGGTGGTGCTGGTGGCGGTGGGCCTGTTCGCGGTCGGCGAGACGCTCTACAACGCGCTCTACGAAGGCCGCTCGCAAGCCACGCTGAACACCATGGGCAAGGTGCACATGACCGGTGCCGAGTGGCGCCGCTCATGGCCGGCCTGGCTGCGCGGCACCGCGATCGGCTTCCCGTTCGGCACCATCCCGGCCGGCGGCTCGGAGATTCCGACCTTCCTGAGCTACGCCACCGAGCGCAAGCTGTCCAAGCACGCGCAGGAGTTCGGCACCAGTGGTGCGATCGAGGGCGTCGCCGGGCCCGAGGCGGCCAACAACTCGGCCGTCACCGCGACCCTGGTGCCGCTGCTGACGCTCGGTATCCCGACCTCGGTGACGGCGGCGATCCTGCTGTCGGCGTTCCAGAACTACGGCCTGCAGCCCGGGCCGCAGCTGTTCCAGACCTCGTCGACGCTGGTGTGGGCGCTGATCGCGTCGCTGTACATCGGCAACGTGATGCTGCTGGTGCTGAACCTGCCGCTGGTGGGCCTGTGGGTCAAGCTGCTGAAGATTCCGAAGGCGCAGCTCTACGCCGGCATCCTGATCTTCGCGACCGTGGGCGTGTACGCGATGCGTCAGAGCCCGCTCGACCTGGCCTTCATGTATGCCGTCGGCCTGCTCGGCGTGCTGATGCGGCGCTACGACTTCCCGACCGCACCGGTGATCGTCGGCATGATCCTGGGGCCCTTGGCCGAGGCGCAGATGCGCAACGCGGTATCGATCGGGGAAGGCAGCTTTCGCGTCTTCGTCGAGCGGCCGCTGTCGCTGGCGCTGCTGATCGTCGTGCTGGCGGTGCTGCTGCTGCCGCGTGCGTTGCGCCTGCTGCGCCGACGCTAGGTCTTGGCGCCCAACGCCAGTGCACGCAGGCGCTGGGCCTCGAGCGCGGCCGCGTCCGGCACGGCAATCTCCCAGCCTTGCAGATGGCGTATCGCCAGCGCAGCCAGCGCAGCGATCCATTCGTGCTGGTCGTTCAGCGCCGGGATGTAGGCGAAGCCGCGCCCGCCGGCACCGAGGAAGGCGGCGCGCGCTTCCTGCGCGATCTCTTCCAGTGTCTCCAGGCAGTCGGCCGTGAAGCCGGGGCACATCACGTCCACACGCGTCGTGCCCTGGCGCGCCAGCGCGACCAGCGTCGGCTCGGTGTAGGGCTCGAGCCAGCGTGCCTTGCCGAAACGCGACTGGAAGGTGACGAGCCACTCGTCCTTGGCCAGGCCCAGACGCTCGGCCAGCAGGCGCGCCGTCTTGTGGCACTCGCAGTGGTAGGGGTCGCCGAGCGCGAGCGAACGTGCGGGCAGGCCGTGGAAGCTCAGCACCAGCTTGTCGCCGCGGCCTTCCTGCATCCAGTGCGCGCGCACGCGCGCGGCCAGCGCATCGATGTAGCCCGCGTCATCGTGGTAGTGATTGACGAAGCGCAGCTCGGGCTGGCGCCGTTGCGCGTGCTGCCACGCCATCACCTCGTCGTTGACGCTGGCGGTGGTGGCGGCGGCGTACTGCGGGTACAGCGGCAGCACCAGGATGCGCGTCGCGTGAGCCGCCTTGAGTTCGTCGAGCACGCTGGCGATCGACGGGTTGCCGTAGCGCATGGCATGGCGCACCAGCAGCGCCGGCGGGCGCAGGCCGCGCTCGCCCAGGTAGCCCTGGAGCAGCGTCGCCTGCTTTGCGGTCCAGTGCGCGAGCGGCGAGCCCTCGGGCATCCAGATGCTCGCGTACTTGGCGGCCGACTTGGCCGGCCGTGTGTTCAGGATCACGCCGTGCAGCAGCGGCCACCAGACCAGGCGCGGGACTCCGACCACGCGCGGATCGGACAGGAACTGGCTCAGGTAACGGCGCAGCGCGGCTGCGGTCGGCGCGTCGGGCGTGCCCAGATTGACCAGGAGCACAGCCGTGCGCTCGGGAGTTCCATGGGGCAGGGCAGGTTCGGGGCGGAAGCGCATGGCCGCCCATTGTCGGCCATGGCCTGCGTGCAGCGGCTCAGGCGTCGACGCCGTGCGGCTGGGTGTCGCCGAAGCGCACCACTTCGAACTTGACGGCGGCCGACTTCGGATCGCTCGGCGGTGCGCCGAGACCGATGACGCCGCTGCCGTGCAGCGTGCAGGTGCCGCGCTTCAGGCTCGCCACCTCGTCGGCGTGGGAGAAGCACACGAAGGTGCCGTTGATGCTGAGGTCGGTGAGCGAGAACACGCCGCCCTGCCAGTCCAGCCGCGCGTGCTGGCGCGACACGCGCGCGTCATCGACGCAGAAGGCACTCTGCGGGCTGCGCCCCAGCACCACCGGCAGCCGGTCGCTCGAGATGAGTCGGCTGGTGCGCAGCCAGGTCAGGCGGATGCCTTCGGGCTCGCTGGTCGGCATCAGCGCGGCGCCGAAGGCCGTGGCCGCGGCGATGTCGCCCGCCTGCCGCTTGCCGCCGAGCAAGTGCACATGCACCGGCTCGGCACGGCCGCGCAGGTGCATCCAGTCGAGGCTGCGAAAACGCGCCTGGTCGACGCGGGCCAGGCCGGCGTAGACCTCCTCGGTGACCAGGGTCTCGTTGTCGCCGGCATGGTCGAGCAGGCGCGCCGCGACGTTGACCGCGTCGCCGAAACAGTCGCCCCCCATCTCGACGATCTCGCCACGCGCCAGCGCCACCTGCAGGCGCAGGCCGCGCAGGCCGGTCGAGGCACCATGCGCGCTGCCGCGCTGCACCAGGTTCTCGAGCGCCTCATGCATCAGCGCGGCGGCGGCCACCGCCGGCGCCGGCAACTCGAACACCGCCATCAAGCCGTCGCCCAGCGTCTTGACGACCTGACCGCCGCGCTGCGCCACGCTGGTGCCCAGCGTATTGACCGTGTGCGTGATGACCGAGGTGGCTTCGGCGTTGCCCAGGCGCTCGAAGAGCGCCGTGCTGCCGCGCAGGTCGGCGAACAACACGGTGCGTTCGGCGATGCGCGTCATCGTCAGCGGTGACCGGCCGCCCACAGCCGCTGAACGCCCCCTCGGGGGGCCGCGAGCGCACGCGAGCTTGGGGGTCGGTTCACGTCGGTCGGCTACAGGTTGTCGAGATAGGTGCGCAGTTTGTCCGACCGGCTCGGATGTTTCAACTTGCGGATCGCCTTGGCCTCAATCTGGCGGATGCGCTCGCGCGTCACGTCGAACTGCTTGCCCACCTCTTCGAGCGTGTGGTCGGTGCTCATCTCGATGCCGAAGCGCATGCGCAGCACCTTGGCCTCGCGCGGCGTCAGCGAGTCCAGGATGTCCTTGACCACGTCGCGCAGGCCGGCCTGCATCGCCGCATCCACCGGGGCCACCGAGTTGGTGTCCTCGATGAAATCGCCCAGGTGCGAGTCGTCGTCGTCGCCGATCGGCGTCTCCATGGAGATCGGCTCCTTGGCGATCTTCATGATCTTGCGGATCTTGTCCTCGGGCATCTCCATCTTCTCGGCCAGCGTCGGCGCGTCGGGCTCGTAGCCGAATTCCTGCAGGTGCTGGCGCGAGATGCGGTTCATCTTGTTGATCGTCTCGATCATGTGCACCGGGATACGGATGGTGCGCGCCTGGTCGGCGATCGAGCGCGTGATAGCCTGGCGGATCCACCAGGTCGCATAGGTCGAGAACTTGTAGCCGCGACGGTATTCGAACTTGTCCACCGCCTTCATCAGGCCGATGTTGCCCTCTTGAATGAGGTCGAGGAACTGCAGGCCGCGATTGGTGTACTTCTTGGCGATCGAGATCACGAGGCGCAGGTTGGCCTCGATCATCTCCTTCTTCGCGTCGCGGCTGGCCTTCTCGCCCTCGTTCATCCTCTTGTTGATCTGCTTGAGGTCCTCCAGCGGCACGACGGCCTTGGACTGCAGGTCGATCAGCTTCTGCTGCAGCTCCTGGATCGGGGGCAGGTTGCGCGCGAGGATCACGCTGTAGGGCTTGCCGAGCGCGATCTCCTTCTCGGCCCACTTGAGGTTGAGCACATTGGGCGGGAAGGTCTTGATGAAGTGCTCTTGCGGCATGCCGCACTTGTCGACCACGATCTTGCGCAGCTCGCGCTCGTAGCGGCGCACGTCGTCGACCTGCGAGCGCAGGATGTCGCACAGGCGTTCGATCGTCTTGACCGTGAAGCGGATCGACATGATCTCGGCGCTGACCGACATCTGGGCGCGGTTGTAGGCCGGCGACTTGTAGCCGTCGCGTTCATAGGCCTTGCGCATGCGATCGAAGTTGCCGGACAAGGTCTCGAACTTGCCCAGCGCCGCAACCTTCAGCTCTTCGAGGCGCTTGGTCAGCGCCCGGCTCACCGCGCCTTCGTCTTCTTCTTCCTCGTCGAATTCGTCGAAGTCTTCCTCGGCCACATAGTCGTCGGCCTCGTCGTCGGAGACGAAACCGTCAACGGCTTCGGAGATCTGCATCTCGCCGGCGCGGATGCGCGCGGCCATCGCCAGGATCTCGGCGATGGTGGTCGGGCTGGCGCTGATGGCCAACATCATGGCCTGCAGTCCGCCTTCGATGCGCTTGGCGATCTCGATTTCGCCTTCGCGCGTCAGCAGCTCGACCGTGCCCATCTCCCGCATGTACATGCGCACCGGGTCGGTGGTGCGGCCAAACTCGGAGTCAACGGTCGAGAGTGCCGCTTCGGCCGCTTCCTCGGCCTCTTCCTCGGTGGCGGTCGTGGTCGAGCCGCCGGCGATCAGCAGCGTGGCGGCATCGGGCGCCTGCTCGTACACCGCGATGCCCATGTCGTTGAGCATCGAGACGATCGCCTCGAGGATTTCCTCGTTGACTAGCTTTTCGGGCAGGTGGTCGTTGATCTCCTGGTGCGTCAGGAAACCGCGCGTCTTGCCCATCTTGATGAGCGTCTTGAGCTCCTGGCGGCGCTTGGCGACCTCTTCTTCGGTCAGCTGAGTCTCGTCGAGGCCGAACTCACGCATCAGCGCGCGCTCCTTCGCGCGCGACACCTTCATGCGTAGCGGCTTGGCCTTGACCTTGGTCTCAGCATCGTCGGCGACTTCCGCGTCCGTATCGCCTTCGACGTCGGCCTCGATGTCGCTGAAATCTTCTTCGGGAAGCTCCTTGGCCACCGGCCCGCCCTTGGCGCCTTTGGTCTCCTTCGGCTTCGGACCGCGCTTGCCTTTGGCTTCGTCCGCCTTGGCTGCCGGCTTCGCGGGAGCGGCCGCCTTGGCCGCGGGCTTTACGGGAGCGGTCGCCTTGGCCGCTGGCTTGGACGGCGCGCTGGTCTTGGCTGCAGGCTTCTTGGCGTGCTTGTCGTCGGCCGCGGCCTTGCCGGTCGTCTTGCTCGGCTTGGCGGGGGCTTGCTTCTTGGCGGTCATGCGAATCCTCGGGTGAATCTCGGTGCGCCGCGATCAAGCGGTCGCAGGCTCGCGGCGTGCACCAAGGCACGACGCCAGCATTGGCTATGCAAACAGGAGGCCGGTGACGGCCCGGACACTGTGAGTGCCGAGCTGGGATTTCGCAGTCCTTGCGGGGAAGGGTGGCCGTTCGGTGTGTACCCGTGTCGCGGGTGGCCGGGGCCCGGAGGTGCTGCTGTCACGCTTGCCGTAGCGATTAACAGACAATTATCGCCGATCCCACGCACTCGGTCAAAGCCGCGGCCAAGGCGGTGTTAGGTCGACGACGCCTGCCGGGCCGCGCTGATGCGCGCGCGCAACTGCTGCGCCCGGCCTAGGCTCGCTTGGTACTCTGCGCGTGCCTGCGGGTCGCTGGCCGCTGCCGCGACCAAGTCGCGCTGGCGCGCCTCCAGCGCGTCGAGCAGGCGACCGTCGAGCAACAGGCGCAGGTCCGTTGGCCCGGCGTCGTAGTCCTCGCTGTCGTCGAGTTTCAAGGCAGCCAGGGCCGCCGCGGTGGGCTCCTGTGCCGTCAGCGCGGTCCGCACCGCCGCCCAGGGCCGCGGCCCGTGCTCGACGATGTCGCGCTCCAACCAGGCGAGCAACTCGCCATGCGGCGGAGGCAGGGCGTGCAGCAACTCGTGGTCCTCGGCGGTGAGCTGGTCCCACCAGGCCGCCTGGGTCAGCAGAAGGTGGATGATGCGGTCCTCAGGGCGGCGCGGCGCACGCCGTGTGGCTGCGAACGACGACCCTGGGCGCGGCCTCGGCAGGGCCGAGCCGCGCGGACGGGCGGACTCGCCAGCCGCCACCACGTGCGCGGCGGGCTGCCACTGGGCGGCCACCTCGGTCTCCGGCAAGGTGGCCGCCTTGGCGAACTCGGCCAGCATCTGGCGCCGGAAGCCGCCGTCGGGCAGGGCCGCCCACAGCGGCCGCGCCTGGCTCAGGAAGCGGGCCCGGCCCTCGGGCGTGCCCAGGTCGCAGCCGTCGCGCGCCACATCGACCATCTGGCGTGACAGCGGTACTGCCTGCGCGATGGCCCGCTCGAAAGCCGGGGCGCCTTCGGCCCGCACGAACGAGTCCGGGTCGTGCTCGGGGGGCAGGAACAGGAAGCGGATCGAGCGCAGATCCGTCGCGTGCGGCAGGGCCGCCTCGAGGGCGCGAGACGCTGCGCGGCGACCGGCGGCGTCGCCGTCGAAACTGAAGACCACCGCATCGGTGAAACGGAACAGCTTGCGCACATGCTCCTCGGTGCAGGCCGTGCCGAGCGTGGCGACCGCGTTGTCGAAGCCCATCTGGGCCAGCGCCACCACGTCCATGTAACCCTCGACCACCAGCGTGTGGCCGCGCGCGCGGATGCCCGCCCGCGACTCGTACAGGCCGTAGAGCTCGCGGCCCTTGACGAAGACCGGCGTCTCGGGCGAGTTCAGGTACTTCGGCTCGCCGCGGTCGAGCACGCGGCCGCCGAAGCCGATCGTCTCGCCCTGGACCGAGCGGATCGGAAACATGATGCGGTCGCGGAAGCGGTCGTAGCGCTTCTGCTCCTGACCGTCCTCTCCCTGCACGATCACGAGGCCCGACTCGACCAGCATCGGGTCGGCGTACTCGACGAAGGCGCTGGCCAGCGCGTGCCAGCCGTCCGGCGCGTAGCCGAGGCCGAAGCGGGCTGCGATCTCGCCGGTCAGCCCCCGGCCCTTCAGGTAGCCGACCGCGCGCGGATTGCCCTTGAGCTGAGCCCGGTAATGCTGGGCCGCGCGTTCCAGGACTTCGGTCAGCGACGCCAGGCGCGCCTTGGACGCGGCCGCGGCGCGGCGCTCGTCCTCGGAGCGCGCGTCGTCGGGCACGGTCAGGCCCACCTGCTGCGCCAGGTCGGTCACCGCGTCGCGAAAGCTCGCACCGGTGTGCTCGGTCAGGAAGCGGATGGCGTCGCCCGACGCGCCACAGCCGAAGCAGTAGTAGAACTGCTTGCTCGGGCTGACCGAGAAGCTGGGCGACTTCTCGCCATGAAACGGGCACAGGCCCATCAGGTTGGCACCGCCCTTCTTGAGCTGCACGTGCCGGCCCACCACGTCGACGATGTCGACGCGAGACAGCAGTTCGGCGATGAAGCCCGGTGGAATCACCGCAGCAGTCTATCCAAGCGCATGCGGTGACCCCGCGCGTGCAGGCGGTCACACCCGCTCACAAGCGGCGCTGCCTACACTGCGCCGAGCCAGACCCCGCATGCACTTCCCGGCCACGCGAGCCTGCCAAGACCATGCATCCCTTCGTGCCACTGAGCCTCGTTGTTGCCCTCGCATGGGCCGGAAGTGCCAGTGCACAGGTCGCTCCTGTTGCGGCGGCTTCGGCGCCCAACGATCGCGCGAAGCGCGATGCCGACAAGGTGTACCGCATGATCCTGATGCACGCGGACAAACCGCGCCGCGCGGGCGCTCGCGACGACAAGGCTGCCGCGCCCAGCTCAAGCGTTGCAGCGGGGGGACGCAATGCCCCGTCGGCGCGGCCAGCCGTTGAAGCGGTTGCGATACCCGCCAAGCCCGCCGAACCGGTGACCGCGGCGCCCGACGTCACGCCGCCCCCTGCAGTGACGCCGCCTGTGGCCGACACGCGTCCGGCTGAGACCCCGGCGCCCGAGGCCATCGCCGCACCGGCGACCGCGGCTGGAGCCTCGCCGTCGCAGCCTGCCTCGACCGAGCCCGCCGTGCCGAAGAACACCAAGCTGGAACTGATCCAGAGTGAGGAGCCGGTCTTCCCGTCGCGGCTGGTGCGGCAACTCGGCAACGGTTCTGTCGTCGTCCGCTTCGACGTGCGGCCGGACGGCAGCGTGTCACAGCCCGAAGTGGTTCAGACCTCGCATCGCGGCCTGAATGCCGCCGCCGTGGCCGCCGTCTCGGCCTGGCGTTTCAAGCCGATCGGCGAAACCGCGTCGGGCGTCGTCGAACTGAAGTTCGAATAGCGGGGTGCGCCTAGACGGCGAAGTCGGCCAACTTCTTGCCGTTCGCCAGCGCCGCCTTCAACCAGCGCGGCTGCAGGCCGCGCCCGCTCCAGGTTTCGCCGGTCGCCTTGTTGCGGTATTTCGCGGCCACCTTGCCGCCACCCGACTTGGCTTTCGGCTTGGAACTCAGATCGGCCATCGTCAGGCCATGTTCGGCCATCATGGCCTTGACCTGCGCAATCGCCGCCTGGCGCTCCTCGCGCTGGGTTGCGGCGATCTGCTTTTCGAGCGCGGCCTTCTGGGCCAGCAAATCAGACAGCTTGGTCATCGGCATACTCCAGCGCGGTTTCGGTCGCGCCGGAATATACCCTTTGGGAATCGGTATCGACTCACTTGTAGCCGACGCGGTCAAGAATCTGCTGGACCTTCACTTGGTTCAGGCCGATCACCGACACCGGCACCTTGGCATCGGTCTTGAAATCCCCCATGGCGTTGAGCGCCGGGTTGCTGACCTTGACCTTGGTCACGGCGGGCCATTCGTTGTTGCCGTTGGCGAAATACACCTGGGCCGAATCGCTGGCCAAGTACTCGAGGAAACGCTGGGCGGCGTCGCGATTCTTGCTGTGTTTGGCGATTCCGGCGCCCGTGATATTCATGTGGGTGCCGATATCGGCCTGGTTCGGAAACACGATGCCGACCTTTTCCATGGCCGCCTTATCCTCGGGTTTGGAAGAGCGCAGGAGCCGGGCGGCGTAATACGAGTTGGCAATCGCCACGCCGCATTCGCCGCTGGCCACGGCCAGAATCTGATCGGTGTCGCCGCCCTTGGGGCCGCGTGCCATGTTGGCGACCAAGCCGCCGAGCCAAACCTCGGCCTTCTCGGCCCCCAGGTGCTCGTACATGGCGCCAAACAGCGACAGGTTGTACGGGTGCGAGCCCGAGCGCGTGCAGAGCTTGCCCTTGTTCTTCGCGTCAGCCAGTTCCTGGTAGGTGTCGACGTCGGCGCGCTGCACCGTGGTCTTGTTGTGGACGATCACGCGCGCGCGGGTCGAGAAGCCATACCACTGGGAGCCTTGCCCCTCGTCCTTGCCGCGCAGATTGGCCGGGATGCGCTCGTCGAGCACCTTGCTCTTGACGGGTTGGAACAGGCCGTCGACCTCGGCGCGCCACAGGCGCGCGGCGTCCACGAGCAGGATCACGTCGGCGGGGCTGGCCGCACCCTCGGTCTTGAGTCGGGCGAGGATGCCGGCGTCGTCGGCGTCGACGCGGTTGATCTTGATGCCGGTGGCCTTGCTGAAGTTCTCGTACAGCGCCTCGTCGGTCTGATAGTGGCGCGCAGAGTAGAGGTTGAGCGTGGCCTGCTGGGCAAGTGCGGTCGCACCGGCAAGGCTGGCGGCCACCGCGAGGGTGGCCTTGAAGGCGAAGTTCATCGGGGGCTCCGAGGCAGAACGGTGCCCGGGAGTCTACTTCATAAATGCGAACGATTCGCGTTTAACCCCTTGAGGCGAATCAACCACTGCCGCATCAGGCCTCTGGCGGCACATAGCCCGCCGGCTTGTCGGCCCCCGCGCCGAAGAAGAACTGCTCCATCTGCCGCGCCAAGTACTGCCGCGCGCGCGAATCGGCCAGGTTGAGCCGGTTCTCGTTGACCAGCATCGTCTGGTGCTTCTTCCAGAGCTCGAAGGCTTCCTTGCTGACGTTGTCGTAGATGCGTTTGCCCAGTTCGCCGGGATAGGGCGGATAGACCATCCCCTCGGCTTCCTTCTTCAGGTAGACGCACTGAACCATGCGAGCCATGCCATCACTCCGTTCGTATCACTTGAGGGTCTTGACCAGCACCTGCGAGCGCCGGTCCCAGTTGTACTTGCGCTTGCGCGCGTCGGGCAGCCAGTCCGGGTCCACTTGCAGGAAGCCACGCTTGATGAACCAGTGCATGGTGCGTGTCGTCAGCACGAAGATGCTGGCCAGACCCATGCCGCGCGCACGCTGCTCGACGCGCTTCAAGATGCGCTCGCCGTCGCCCTGGCCCTGCACGTGCGGGCTGACCGTCAGCGCCGCCATCTCGGCCGTGCCGGCCTCCGGGTAGGGGTAGAGCGCGGCGCAGCCGAAGATCACGCCGTCGTGCTCGATCACGGTGTAGTTGCCGATGTCGCGCTCGATCTCGCTGCGGTCGCGCCGCACCAGCGTGCCGTCGCGCTCGAAAGGCTCGATCAGTTGCAGGATGCCGCCGACGTCGTCGACGGTCGCCTCGCGCAGGCTCTCAAGCTTTTCGTCGACCACCATCGTGCCGATGCCGTCGTGCGTGTAGACCTCCTGCAGCAGCGCTCCGTCCACTACGAAGGGAAGGATGTGCGAGCGCTCGACGCCCTCGCGGCAGGCCTTGACGCAGTGGCGCAGGTAGAAGGCCACATCGGTCGGCCGGGTCGGCTCGGGCAATCCGGCCAGCATGCGCTCGGCGTCGGCCAGCGCGAGTTCGGTGTCGATGCCGCTTTCCGGGTCGTCCTGTTGCTCGCGGATGCCGGCCACCTCGGTCAGGAACAGCAGCTTGTCGGCCTGCAGCGCGACCGCGGTCGAGGTCGCCACGTCCTCCATCTGCAGGTTGAAGGCCTCGCCGGTGGGCGAGAAGCCGAAGGGCGACAGCAGCACCACCGCGCCGGTGTCGATTGCCAGCCGGATCGCGCGCGCGTCGACGCGGCGTACGAAGCCACTGTGCATGAAGTCGACGCCGTCGACGATGCCCACCGGCCGTGCGGTCAGGAAGTTGCCCGACACCACGCGCACCGTGGCGTTGGCCATCGGCGTGTTCGGCAGGCCCTGCGAGAAGGCCGCTTCGATCTCGAAGCGCAACTGGCCCGCGGCCTCCTGCGCGCAGTCCAGCGCCACGGCGTCGGTGATCCGCATGCCGTGGCTGAAGCGTTCCGGGTGGCCCTTGGCCCTGAGCTGCTCGCTCACCTGCGGCCGGAAGCCGTGCACCAGCACCAGCTTGATGCCCATAGCGTGAAGGATCGCCAGGTCCTGGACGAAAGCGGTCAACTTGCCGGCCGCGATGCCCTCGCCGGCCATCGCCACCACGAAGGTCTTGCCGCGGTAGGCATGGATGTAGGGCGCCACCGAGCGGAACCAGGGCACGAAGGTGTGCGGGAAGACGACGGCGGCGGCAGGCGGGTTCATCGGCGCGAATTGTGCCGCAGGGGCTCGACGGGGCGTCGAAGCGCAACAGGGCCGCGATAATCCGCGCCCCGTGCCCTTGCCCCCGATCACCTTTCCCGAGTCGCTGCCCGTCTCGGCGCGCCGCGACGAGATCGCGCTGGCGTTGGCCGCGCACCCCGTGATCATCGTCTGCGGCGAGACGGGCTCGGGCAAGACGACCCAGCTGCCGAAGATCGCGCTCGCGCTCGGACGCGGCAAGGCCAATGCGCCGGCAGGGCAGCGCGGCAGGCTGATCGGCCACACGCAGCCACGGCGCATCGCGGCCTCAAGCGTCGCGCAGCGCATCGCCGCCGAACTGAACACCCCGCTCGGCGAGGTGGTGGGCTACAAGGTGCGCTTCACCGACCGCCTTGCGCCAGGCGCCTCGGTCAAGTTGATGACCGACGGCATCCTGCTCGCCGAGACCCAGGGCGACCCGCTGCTCACGGCCTACGACACGATCATCGTCGACGAGGCGCACGAGCGCTCGCTCAACATCGACTTCCTGCTCGGGCACCTCAAACAGATCCTGCCGCGGCGGCCCGACCTGAAGGTGATCGTCACCTCGGCCACCATCGACGCCGAGCGGTTCTCGAACCACTTCTCGGGCGCGCCGGTGATCCAGGTCTCGGGCCGCCTGTTCCCGGTCGAGCAGCGCTGGCGTCCGTTCGAGGAGAGCAAGGAGCGTGATCTCCATGTGGTGATCGCCGAGGCGGTCGACGAGCTGTGGCGCGAAGGCAGTGGCGACATCCTCGTCTTCCTGCCCGGCGAGCGCGAGATCCGCGAGGCGGCCGACCACCTGCGCAAGCACCTCGCGCACGACCCACGTCGACGGCATGCCGAGATCCTGCCCCTCTTCGCGCGTCTGTCGGCCGAGGAGCAGAACCGCGTGTTCGCCGCGCATGGCGCGCCGCGCATCGTGCTGGCCACCAACGTGGCCGAGACCTCGCTCACGGTGCCCGGCATCCGCTACGTCATCGACGCGGGCCTGGCACGGGTCAAGCGCTACAGCTACCGCAACAAGGTCGAGCAGTTGCAGGTCGAGCCGGTCAGCCAGGCCGCCGCCAACCAGCGCGCCGGGCGCTGCGGCCGCGTCGCCGACGGCATCTGCATCCGCCTCTACGACGAGAAGGACTTCGCCGGCCGGCCACGTTTCACCGACCCGGAGATCCTGCGCAGCTCGCTGGCCGGCGTGATCCTGCGCATGAAGTCGCTCGGGCTCGGTGCGGTCGAGGACTTCCCGTTTCTGGAGCCGCCGCCGAAGAAGGCGATTGCCGACGGCTACGCCTTGCTCAACGAACTGGGCGCGGTCGACGAGTCGAACGAGCTGACCGACGTCGGCCGCGAGCTCTCGCGCCTGCCGCTGGACCCGCGCGTGGGCCGCATGATCCTCGCGGCGCGCGAGCAGCAGACCCTGGCCGAAGTGCTGGTGATCGCCGCCGCGCTGTCGGGCCAGGACGTGCGCGACCGGCCGCTCGAGGCGCAGCAGGCCGCCGACCAGAAGCACAAGCCCTTCGACGACGACAAGTCGGAGTTCATCGGCACGCTCAAGCTGTGGAAGTGGATCGAGGAGGGCCGTGGCTCGCACGGCCACAAGGAACAGGGCGGCGACCGCCACAAGCTGTCCAACCGCCAGCAGGAACAGCGCCTGCGCGACGCCTTCGTCTCGCCGCGCCGCGTGCGCGAGTGGCGCGACATCCACTCGCAGCTGCTGACGGTGGTGGCCGAGCATGGCTGGCGCATCAACACCACGCCCGCGACCTACGAGCAGCTGCACCTTGCACTGCTGGCCGGCCTGCTGGGCAACATCGGCTGCAAGGCGGACGACGACGAGTGGTATCTCGGCGCCCGCGGCATCAGATTCTGGCGCCACCCGGGGGCCCACCTGTCGAAGAAGCCCGGCCGTTGGCTGATGGCGGCCGAGCTGGTGGAGACCACGCGCCTGTTCGGCCGGGGGCTGGCCACGATCGAGCCGCAATGGGTCGAGCGCGTCGGCGCCCACCTGCTGAAGAAGCAGCTGCTCGAACCGCACTGGGAGAAGAAGGCGGCCGAGGTCGTGGCACTCGAACGCGCCACGCTGCACGGCCTGGTGATCTACAGCGGCCGGCGCGTCAACTTCGCGCGCATCGACCCGGTGCAGGCGCGCGAGATCTTCATCCGTGAGGCGCTGGTGGCTGGCGAATGGGACAACAAGCTGCCCTTCCTGGCCCACAACGCCAAGCTGATCCGCGAGGTCGAGGCGCTGGAACACAAGGCACGCCGCCAGGACGTGTTGGTCGACGACGCGCTGATCGCCGCCTTCTACGAGCAGCACGTGCCGGCTGAGGCCACCAGCGGCGCGGCCTTCGAGCGCTGGTACCGCACCGCGGCCAAGGCCGACCCCGAGCTGCTGAAACTGACGCGCGACGCGCTGATGCGCCACGAGGCCGCGGGTGTCACGAGCGGGAACTTCCCACGCACCATCCGCCTCGGCGGCATCGACTGCGCGGTCGACTATCTGCACGAACCGGGGGATGCCCGCGATGGCATGACCGTGACGGTGCCGGTGTACGCCCTCAACCAGGTGGCCGAGGAGCGCTGCGAGTGGCTGGTGCCCGGCATGTTGCACGCCAAGGTGGCGGCGCTGGCCAAGAGCCTGCCGCAAAGGCCCCGTGCACGCCTGGTGCCGCTGCCCGAGTTCGCGACGGCCTTCTGCGAGTCGGTGCCCTTCGGCGACGGCGGGCTGGTCGAGCGCCTGCTCGCCCTGGTGCGCGAGCGCACCCAATTGCCGGTGGCACGCGCCGACTTCAAGCTCGAGACGCTGGCGCCGCACCTGTTCATGAACCTGCGCATCGTCGACGAGCATGGGCGCCAGCTCGGCATGGGCCGCAACCTCGCGGCATTGAAGGCCGAACTCGGCGCCCAGGCGCGCGGCGCGTTCCAGGCCCTGGCGGCGCTCAAGCTCGCGCCCGCGACCGCCGCGCCGGCGGCCGG
>JALHQP010000014.1 GCA_022841885.1 Aquincola sp.
CCGCCGTCGATCACGCGTTCGAGCAGGCGCTGTGCGGTGGCCGGCTGCGTGCCCGGCGCCGCGGCCACGTTGCGCCGGCGCAGCGCGAGGCGCTGGCCGTACTCGAGCCAGCGCAGTTCCTCGAGCGCATCGCGACAGACGTTGCTGTCCGAACCGATCGCGAGCGGCACGGCGGCGGCGAGCCAGCGCGGCAGGTCGGCCAGGCCATCGCCGAGGTTCGCCTCGGTGGTCGGGCAGATCACGACGCCGGCGCCGGTGGCGGCCACGGCGTCGATCTCGGCCGGCGTGGCGTGCGTTGCGTGCACAAGCTGCCAGCGCCGGTCCATGTGCTGCTCTGCCGCGAGCCACTCGATCGGCCGCTGGCCGGTGGCCGCCAGGCAGTCGTCGACCTCGGCCTTCTGCTCGGCCACATGGATGTGGATCGGCCCGTTGCTGGCGCCCTCGACCAGGCGCGCGATCGACGCCGGCGTGGCCGCGCGCAGCGAGTGGATCGCGACGCCGCAGTTCAGGCCGCGTTGCTGGGCGGCACGCTGCAGTGCGAGCACGGCGTCGGCGTCGGTCGCGAAGCGCCGCTGGTCGGGCCGCAGCGCCGGTTGTGCGAAGCCCGCGCGCTCGTACAGCACCGGCAGCAGCGTCAGGCCGATGCCGGTCTGCGCCGCCGCGTCGGCCAGCGCCCATGACAACGTGCCTGGGTCGGCATAGGCGCTGCCGTCGGGTGCATGCTGAAGGTAGTGGAACTCGCAGACCTGGGTATAGCCGCCGCGCAGCAGCTCGACCTGCAGCTGCGCGGCGATGTCGCGCAACTGCTCGGGCGTCACGCGCAACGCCACCTGGTACATGCGGTCGCGCCAGGACCAGAAGTCGTCGCGCTCGCTGTCGCGCCGCTCCGCCAGGCCCGCGAACGCGCGCTGGAAGGCATGGCTGTGCGCGTCGACGAAGCCGGGCAGCGCGGCACCTGAGAGCATGGTCGCGCCCTCGGGCGCGGCGACGCCGGCTTCAACCTGGGCCCAGTGTCCGTCGCGACCCACCTCGAGCCGCACCGACTCGGCCCAGCGCCCACCGACCCAGGCCCGCGGCGCCCACAGCACCGCGGTCACGGGCGCCACCCGATCAGCGTGTGCACCAGCGCCGTCAGCAGCGGCGTCACCTCGGCCGCGCGCGCATCGCTCCAGGCCGGCGGCGGACCTTCGTCCATGTACGCGCGCCAGCACATCTCCAGCTGCACCGCGTGGAAGCCTTCGGCCGGCCGGCCGAAGCCGCGCGTGATGTGACCGCCCTTGAAGCGGCCGTCGACCACATGGCTGAACCGGTCCTGCGCCGCGAAGACCTCGGCCAATGCACTGCGCAACGCGGGCGCGCAGCTGCGGCCTTCGGCCGTGCCCAGGTTCATGTGCGGCAGCGTGCCCTCGAACAGCCAGGGCAGCTCGCTCTTGATGCTGTGCGCGTCGAACAGCACCGCATGGCCGTGCGCCGCGCGCAGGCGGGTCAGTTCGCCGGCGATCGCATCGTGGTACGGCTGCCAGTAGTGCGCGACGCGGCGCCGGATCTCGGCCCCGTCGGGTGCCTGGCCTTCGCGGTACAGCGGCTCGCCGGTGAAGAAGCGCGTCGGGCAGAGCTCGGTGTTGTTGGCGCCGGCGTACATCGGCGTGTTCTCGCGCGGCCGGTTCAGGTCGATCAGGTAGCGGCTCTCGCGCGGCACCAGCAGGCTGGCGCCGAGCTCGCCGGCGAAGGCGTAGAGGCGGTCGAGGTACCAGTCGGTGTCCTCGACCTGCAGCGCGCGCGGCAGGTAGCGCTGCTGCTGGTCCTCCGGGATCAGCGTGCCGACATGCGGGAAGCTGATCAGCAGCGCGGTGTGCCCCTGTTGAAGCGTGAAACTCATGTGGTCTGTCCGGCGAAGATTCGCTGCCGGCAAGGATTGACCCCGAAACGGTACGCCAGTTCACGCGGATGCCCGACGTCCCACACGGCGAGGTCCGCGCGCTGCCCCGGCGCCAGGCGGCCGCGGTCGGACAGGCCCAGCGCGCGCGCCGCGTGCACGGTGACGCCGGCGAACGCCTCCTCGGGCGTCATCCGGAACAGCGTGCAGGCCATGTTCAGCATCAGTAGCAGCGACAGCACGGGCGACGAACCGGGATTGTGGTCGGTGGCGATGGCGATCGGCACGCCGGCGGCACGCAGGGCTTCGATGGGCGGCAGCCTGGTCTCGCGCAGGAAGTAATAGGCGCCGGGCAGCAGCATCGCGACCGTGCCGGCCGCGCGCATCGCGTCGATGCCCGGGGCGTCGAGGTGCTCGAGGTGGTCGCAGGACAGCGCGCCGTACTCCGCGGCCAGGGACGCGCCGTGCTGGTTCGACAGCTGTTCGGCATGCAGCTTGACCGGCAGGCCCAGGCGCTTGGCGGTATCGAAGATACGCCGCGTCTGCGCCGGCGTGAAGCCGATCGTGTCGCAGAAGGCATCGACCGCGTCGACCAGGCCGCGTGCGTGCTGGCCGGGCAGCCAGGCGCAGGCGGCGTCGATGTAGTCGTCGGGCCGGCCCGCGTACTCGGGAGGCAGCGCGTGCGCCGCGAGCGACGTGGTGCGCACCGTGACAGGCAGCTCGCGGCCGAGGCGGCGCGCGACGCCGAGGCAGCGCGCCTCGTGGTCCTCGGCCAGGCCGTAGCCGGACTTGATCTCGATCGTCGTCACGCCCTCGGCGATCAGTGCGTGCGCGCGCTTCGCGGCGGCCACGAAGAGCTGGTCGTCGCTGGCTGCGCGCGTGGCCGTGACGGTCGAGCGGATGCCGCCACCGGCCTTGGCGATCTCTTCGTAGCTGGCCCCTTGCAGGCGCCGCTCGAACTCGGCGGCGCGGTCGCCGCCGTAGACAAGGTGGGTGTGGGCGTCGATCAGGCCCGGCGTCATCAGCGCACCCTGCAGGTCGATTTCCTGCGCCGCCGTCAGCGTGGCCGGCAGGTCCGCATCGGCGCCGACCCAGGCGATGCGCTCGCCCTCGGTCAGCAGCGCGCCGTCCTCGATCCAGCCCCAGGGCCGGGCGCCGTCCATCGTGGCGAGGCGGGCGTGGCGCCAAAGGATGCTCATCGGTCCTCCAAGCTTAGCCACCAGCCGCCGCCGTGTGACGGCCAGGCTTCTGCGGGGTCATCGGTCCACCACAGCGTGTCAATGGCGAACAGGCCGCGCCAGCGTGCGGCGGCGCGGCGGCCTGGCGCGCGTCGCATCGTGATGCGGCCGGCATCCCGGCGTGCCATCAGGTTCAGGTCGCGCGTCGGGCCGGCGAGCAGGCGGCAGCCGGGTGCGTCTTCGCCAGCGAAGGCGAGCGCGTCGCTTTCGGGGCCCAGTTGCGCCACGCCCGCGGGAAGCGCCAGCTCGACGCCCGCGCCCTCCAGCACGGCGAAGCAGCGGTCGATGCCGGGGAAGGGCGAGAAAGGTCCGTCGGCTTCGATCTCGGCGACGCTGACGCGCACGAGCCAGTCGCTCGCGGTAGGCCAGGCGAGCAGCTCGCGCGTGCGCCCACCGCCGTTGCGCCAGGGCACGAAGGGGCAGTTGGACAAGCTCACGACGTTCACGGTTCGAAGCTGCCTTCGAGCAGGTAGCGCGCGCCCGGATGCACCAGGCGCGCGATCGTGATCACCGCGTCGCGGCTGAAGGTGCGGCGCGTGACGACGAGGCAGGGTTCGTCGGGCGCGATGCCCAGCAGTGCAGCCTCCTGGCCGGTGGGGCGCGAAGCCTCGATCGAGTACTGGGCGCGCCACAGCGCGGTGACCTCGAACAGGTAGTGGGTCGGCGTCGTGCGGGCCAGGTCCTGCGCCAGGTAGGCTGGCGCACAGGCGGGGTTCACGTAGCGGTCCTCGCACTGCAGCGCGACGCCGTTCTCGCGGTGCACGATCAACGAGTGGAAGACCTCGGCACCGGCAGCGATGCCAAGCTGCGCGGCCAGGGGGGGCGGCGCTTTCTCGGCACGCAGCAGGTGGACCTGTGCCTCGTGGCGATGACCGCGCGACTCGATCTCCTCGTGCAGGTCGCGGATCGTCAGCGTCGACGACACGCGGTGCAGCGGCGCCGCGAAGGTGCCCACGCCCTGGGTGCGTTGCACCAGGCCCTCGGCCTGCAGTTCGCGCAGCGCGCGGTTGACCGTCATGCGGCTGACCTCGAAGCGCGCCACCAGCTCCGCTTCCGAGGGCATCAGCTCGCCGGGGGCCCAGCGGCCCTGGGCCAGCCCGTCCTTCAAATGCTGCTTGACGCGCACGTAGGGCGGGGCGGCGGACAGCGACGCGGTGATCGACGACTCCGGGGAAACCATGAGCTGGATCGTAGTTGACTATGGTTGTCTAGACAAGTAGAGTTCAACCCGAATTCACCGCCGACGACCGCCATGACCGACCTCTCCCGCCTGCAGTCCGTGGCCCAGCCTCGACCCGTGCGCGCGCCGCGCGGCAGCCAGATCAGCTGCAAGAACTGGCTCATCGAGGCCGCCTACCGGATGATCCAGAACAACCTCGACCCCGAGGTGGCCGAGAACCCGGATGCGCTGGTGGTCTACGGCGGCATCGGCAAGGCGGCGCGCGACTGGGACAGCTTCGAGGCCATCCTCGCGAGCCTGAAGCGGCTGAACCCCGACGAGTCGCTGCTGGTGCAATCGGGCAAGCCGGTGGGTGTGTTCAAGACCCACCCGGATGCGCCGCGTGTGCTGATCGCCAACTCCAATCTGGTGCCCAAGTGGGCGACCTGGGAGCACTTCCACGAGCTCGACCGCAAGGGCCTGATGATGTACGGCCAGATGACCGCGGGCTCGTGGATCTACATCGGCAGCCAGGGCATCGTGCAGGGGACTTACGAGACCTTCGTCGAGGCCGGGCGCCAGCACTTCGGTGGCAGCCTGACCGGGCGCTGGATCCTGACAGCGGGCCTCGGTGGCATGGGCGGCGCGCAGCCGCTGGCCGCGACGTTTGCTGGCGCCAGTTCACTCAACATCGAGTGCCAGCAGTCGCGCATCGACTTCCGGCTGCGCTCGCGCTACCTCGACGAGCAGGCCACGAGTCTGGACGACGCACTGGCACGCCTGAAGAAGTACACGAGCCAGGGCAAGGCCGTGTCGATCGGTCTGCTCGGCAACGCGGCCGAGGTGCTGCCCGAGCTCGTCAAGCGCGGCGTGCGGCCGGACCTGGTCACCGACCAGACCAGTGCGCACGACCTGGTCAACGGCTACCTGCCAGCGGGCTGGTCCGTGGAGGCCTGGCGTGCCGCGCAAGCGGACGCGAGCCAGCATGCGGCGTTGCGCGATGCCGCGGCCAAGAGCTGCGCGGTGCATGTGAAGGCGATGCTCGACTTCCAGAAGATGGGCATCCCGGTCGTCGACTACGGCAACAACATTCGCCAGGTCGCGCTCGACCAGGGCGTCAAGAACGCGTTCGACTTCCCCGGCTTCGTGCCGGCCTACATCCGGCCGCTGTTCTGCCGCGGCAAGGGGCCGTTCCGCTGGGTCGCGCTGTCCGGCGACCCGGAGGACATCCGCAAGACCGACGCCAAGATGAAGCAGCTGTTCCCCGAGGACAAGCATCTTCACCGCTGGCTCGACATGGCGGGCGAGCGCATCGCCTTCCAGGGCCTGCCGGCGCGCATCTGCTGGATCGGCCTGGGCGAGCGTCACCGCGCCGGCCTGGCGTTCAATGCCATGGTCAAGTCCGGCGAGCTGAAGGCGCCGATCGTGATCGGCCGCGACCACCTCGACAGCGGCTCGGTCGCTTCGCCCAACCGCGAGACCGAGTCGATGCGCGACGGCAGCGATGCCGTGTCCGACTGGCCGCTGCTCAACGCGTTGCTCAACACCGCGGGTGGCGCCACCTGGGTGTCGCTGCACCACGGTGGCGGCGTCGGCATGGGCTACTCGCAGCACTCGGGCGTGGTGATCGTCTGCGACGGCACCGACGAAGCCGCGAAGCGCATCGAACGCGTACTCTGGAACGACCCAGGCACCGGCGTGATGCGCCATGCCGATGCGGGCTACGAGATCGCGCTGCAATGCGCGCGCGAGCAGAAGCTCGACCTGCCGATGGTGAATCGTTGATGGCGCTGCGTCTGTCGCCGGGCAAGCTGTCGCTCGACGACCTGCTGACCATCCACCGTGGTGGCGAGCGCATCGAGATCGATGCCGCCGCCTGGCCGGCGGTGCGCAAGAGCGCCGCACTGGTGCAGGCCGCGGCCGCCGGCGACGCCGCGGTCTACGGCGTCAACACCGGCTTCGGCAAGCTCGCGTCCACGCGCATCGGTGCCGAGGACCTGGCGACGCTGCAGCGCAATCTGATCCGCTCGCACAGCGTCGGCGTCGGCGAGCCGATGTCGCCTGAGGTGGTGCGCCTGGTGCTCGCGCTGAAGGCCGCGAGCCTGGCGCGCGGGCACTCGGGCGTGCGGCTGGTGGTCATCGAGTCGCTCGTGGCGGCGTTCAACGCCGGGCTCGTGCCCTGCATCCCGTGCCAGGGTTCGGTGGGTGCCTCGGGCGATCTTGCGCCGCTGGCGCACATGACGCTGGCGCTGATGGGCGAGGGCGAGTGCATCGTCGATGGCCGGCGCGTGCCGGCGGCCGACGCGCTGCGTGCCGCCGGCCTGAAGCCGCTGGCGCTCGAAGCCAAGGAAGGCCTGGCGCTGATCAACGGTACCCAGGTGTCGGCAGCGCTGGCGCTGCACGCGCTGTTCAGCTTCGAGCCGGTGCTCGAGGCGGCGCTCGTGATCGGCGCGCTGACGGTCGACGCGGCACGCGGCAGCGACGGCCCGTTCGACCCGCGCATCCACGCGCTGCGCGGCCAGCCGGGGCAGATCGACGTGGCGGTGTACTACCGCGAGCTGCTCGAGGGCAGCGCGATCCGCAAGAGCCACCTCGAAGGCGACGACCGCGTGCAGGATCCGTATTGCCTGCGTTGCCAGCCGCAGGTGGTGGGCGCCTGTCTGGACCAGTTGCGCCATGCCGCGCTGGTGCTGCTGCGCGAAGCCAATGCGGTGACCGACAACCCGCTGGTGTTCGCCGACGACGGGGCCATGATCAGCGGCGGCAACTTCCACGCCGAGCCGGTGGCGCTGGCTGCCGACGCGATGGCCTGCGCCATCGCCGAGGTCGGCGCGATCGCCGAACGCCGCATCGCGATGCTGATCGACAGCAACGTTTCGCGCCTGCCGCCCTTCTTGACCGCCAACGCGGGGCTGAACAGCGGCTTCATGATCGCCCACGTGACGGCGGCCTCGCTGGCCAGCGAGAACAAGACCTACGCCCACCCGGCCAGCGTCGACTCGCTGCCGACCAGCGCGAACCAGGAGGACCATGTGTCGATGGCCACCTTTGCCGCGCGCCGCCTGCAGCCGATGATCGCCAACGTGGCGCACATCCTGGGCATCGAATGGCTGGCCGCGGCGCAGGGCATCGAGTTCCTGCGCCCGCTGGCCAGCTCGGCGCCGCTCGAGGCGGCACATGGCTTGCTACGCAGCCGTTGCCCGGCGATGCACGAGGACCGCCTCGTCGCGCCGGACATCGAGGCGGCGACAACCCTGGTGCGCGACGGATCGCTGTCGCGTATCTTCCGCACCCTGCCCGGGCTGCCGGCGCTCTGGATTCCCGCCTGACCCTTCCACCCACCGATCGAGGATTGCGATGAAGAAGACCCTGCTGGCCCTCACCCTGTGCGCTCTTGCCGCGGCCGCCCCGGCCCAGGAAACCAAAGTCGGCATCGGCATCTCCGGCTGGACCGGCTTTGCCCCGCTGACGCTGGCCAAGGAGGCCGGCATCTTCAAGAAGAACGGCCTGGACGTGTCGATCAAGAAGATCCCGCAGAAGGACCGGCATCTCGCGATCGCCTCCGGCGACATCCAGTGCGCGGCCACCACGGTCGAAACCTGGATCGTCTGGAACGCCAACGGCGTGGCGACGACGCAGATCTTCCAGCTCGACAAGAGCTACGGCGCCGACGGCATGGTGGTCAAGCCGGCCATCGCCAGCATCAAGGACTTGAAGGGCAAGACCGTCGCGGCCGACGCGCCGGGCACGGCCACCTACTTCACGTTGGCCTGGATGCTGAAGAAGAACGGCCTGTCGATCAAGGACGTGAACGTGGTCAACCTGGCGCCGCAGGCCGCCGCCAACGCGATGATCGCCGGCACCAGCGGCGTCGACGCGGGCATGACCTACGAGCCCTTCCTGTCGGCGGTGCGCGCCAAGCCCGAGGCCGGCAAGATCATCGCCACCACGCTCGACTACCCGATGGTGATGGACACCTTCGGCTGCACGCCCAAGTTCCTGGCCGACAACGCCAAGGCGGCCAAGGCGCTCACCGATTCGTACTTCGAGGCGCTGGAGATGATCAAGAAGGACCCGAAGAAGAGTTTCGAGATCATGGGCGCCGACGTGAAGCAGAGCGCCGAGGCCTTCGAGGGTTCGCAGAAGTACCTGCGCTGGCAGGACCGCGAGGCCAACGCCAAGTTCTTCGCCGGCGAGCATGCCGCCTTCAGCAAGGAGGCGGCCGACCTGCTGCTCGAGGTGGGCATCATCAAGGCGATTCCCGACCTGACGAAGCTCGCCGACACGCGCTTTCTCAAGTAGGCGCGAAGGTCGCCCTGCCATGAAGCCGCTGGTCCCGGTGAGTCCGGGCGCGAAGGTCGCGCTCGGCGTGTCGTTCTTCGTCGTGTTCTTCGCCGTGTGGTCGATCGCGACCTTCGGCGGCTTTGTGCAGAAGACCTTCCTGGCCGACCCGGTCTCGATGTTCCAGTCGGGCTGGGTCCTGCTCACCGAGCACGGCTTTGCCAAGGACATCGGCATGACGGTGTGGCGCGTGGTCGGCGGTTTCGTGATCGCGGCGCTGCTGGCGTTGCCGCTGGGGGTGGCGATGGGCGCGTACAAGCCGGTCGAGGCCTTCTTCGAGCCCTTCGTCAGCTTCGCGCGCTACCTGCCGGCCAGCGCCTTCATCCCGCTGCTGATCCTGTGGGCCGGCATCGGCGAGGCGCAGAAGCTGGCGGTCATCTTCATCGGCAGCTTCTTCTCGCTGGTGCTGATGATCTCGGTGGTGGTGGGCAATACGCGGCGCGACCTGGTGGAGGCCGCCTACACGCTGGGCTCGAGCGACGCCTCGCTGGTGCGGCGTGTGCTGGTGCCCGGCGCGGCGCCGGAGATCGCCGAGATCCTGCGCACCGTGCTCGGCTGGGCCTGGACCTACGTGATCGTCGCCGAGCTGATCGGCGCGTCCAGCGGCATCGGCCACATGATCACCGACAGCCAGGCGCTGCTGGCGACCGACCAGATCATCTTCGGCATCATCGTCATCGGTGTCATTGGTCTCGTCAGCGATTTCGCGTTCAAGTGGGTCAACCGCAAGCTCTATCCCTGGGCCCAGATCGGGCGCTGACATGACGAGCTCCCACATCCTCCAGGTGCGCGGCGTCGAGCGCCGCTTCGACACCACGCTCGCTTTGCAGGCCACCGACCTCGACGTGGCCGAGAACGACTTCATCACCATCCTCGGCCCGAGCGGCTGCGGCAAGAGCACGCTGCTGCGCATCGTCGCCGGCCTGGACCGCCAGACCGCCGGCGAGGTCTTGCTCGACGGACGGCGCATCGACGGCCCGGGCGCCGACCGCGGCATGGTGTTCCAGAGCTACACGCTGTTCCCGTGGCTCACCGTGCGCGACAACGTCTGCTTCGGCCTGCGCGAGCGCGGCCTGGCGCGTACCGAGCAGCTCGAGGCGGCCAACGCCTTCCTCGCGAAGGTGGGCCTGAAGGGTTTCGAGAACCACTATCCGAAGCAGCTGTCGGGCGGCATGCAGCAGCGCGTGGCGATCGCTCGTGCGCTGGCCAACGGCCCGCGCATGCTGCTGATGGACGAGCCCTTCGGCGCGCTCGACCACCAGACGCGCGAGCTGATGCAGGAGCTGCTGCTGGGCATCTGGGAAGAGCAGAAGAAGACGGTGCTCTTCGTCACCCACGACATCGACGAGGCGGTCTTCATGGCCAGCCGCGTGGTGGTGATGAGCGCGCGGCCCGGTCGCATCAAGCTCGACCGCCGCGTCGAGCTGCCGCACCCGCGCCACTACTCGGTGAAGACGACGCCGGAGTTTGCGGCGCTGAAAGCCGAGTTGACCGAGAGCGTGCGTGCCGAGGTGCTGGCGGCGCAGGCCCTGACGACCTGAACGGCGCCTAGGCCTTCGGGTACAGGACCATCTGCGTGCAGCGGAAGAGGGCGAGTGTCTTGCCGCTCTCGCGGTGGCTCACCTTCGCGTCCCACACCTGGGTCGTGCGGCCCAGGTGCGCGGGCGTGGCGATGCAGTCGAGCGTGCCGTCGCGCGTGGTGCCGAGGTGGTTGGACTTGAGTTCGATCGTGGTGAAGCCGTTTGCGCCTTCGGGCAGGGCGGCCACGCAGCCGTAACCGGCGCAGGTGTCGGCCAGTGTCACGAGGGTGCCGGCGTGCAGGAAGCCGTTGGGTGCCATCAGCGGCTTGCGCACGAGCAGTTCGGCGCGCACCCGCTGAGGCCCGACCTCGAGGATCGAGAGGCCCAGGTAGCCGGGCAGGAAGTCGGCGCCGAAGCGGTTGAAGTCTTGGATTTCACGCATGGGCCGGCAGCTTGCCAGAGGCGGCTCGGCCGCGTGATCTGCGGGGGGATCAGCGCGTGTACAGGCCCACGGCGGCAGCGGGCAGGCCGCGGCGGCCGTGCTGGTCGATCGCGCGCATGCGGCGCTCGAGGTCGTTCAGGTCAGTCGCGGCGGCCAAGTAGGCCTCGTCGCGCTCGCGCTGCGACTGGATCACGGGCAGGACGTGCTTGAGGAAGGAAAAGAGGGTGCTCATGGCGGCGCGGTTCGTTGATGGTTCGACTCGGCCCTGATTCTAGGGTTAACCCTAAGTCCCAAGTATTGCTGGGGCTGTGCCGGGCTTCACGTCAGCTCTTGCCAGCTCAGGCCTTGCCCAGCGGCGGCTTGCCGTACAGCGTGGCCGCGTCGCTCATCGGTCCGAGTTCGGCCGCAGCGGCCAGCAGGGCCGGCGCCAGCGCGTGCATGCGTGCGCTGGTCAGGCGGGTGCGCGGCCCGGCAACGCTGATCACGCCGGTGGCCTTGCCCTTGCGCAGCACCGGCGCGGCCATCGCCGACATGCCGGGCGCGAACACTTCGTCGATCATCGCGTAGCCGCGCACGCGCGCGGCGTGCAGGAAGCCGAGCAAGGCCTTGACGGTGGTCGGTGCGTTGGGTCCGTAGTCCTTCGGCGCACCGAAGCCCTGGCGCGTGACGAGTTCGAGCGCCCGCTCGTCGCTCAGCGTCAGCAGCCACGCATGGCCCGACGAGGTGCACGACAGCCTCGCGTCGGCGCCCATGTCGGGGTCGTAGCGCACGCCGCCGCGCACGCCCTGCACTTTGGCGACCCAGGTGAGCCGGTCCTCGTCGACGATCGACAGCCGCACCAGCTCGCCCGACTCGTGCGCCAGCCGTTCGAGCAGCGGCTCGGCGATGTCGACGATGCCGGTGGTGCTGAGGTAGGCCAGGCCGAGTGACGCGATCTTGGCCGTCAGCACGTAAGGCCCCTGCGGCCGCAACTGGCGCACGTAGCCGCGCTCCACCAGCAGCTGAAGCAGCCGGTGGCAGGCGCCGTTGGGCATCACGAGATCGTCCCTCAGCGCGCTCAGGGTCGCGCCCTCGGGCTGCCCGATCAGGCGTTCGATGAGGGCCAGGCCGCGGTCCAGCGCCATCGCCATGTCAGCCGCCCTTCTGCAATGCGCAATGAGTTTCCAACTTGGAAAGCGTACGGCATTTCTTTCCCAGAATCCGCCGCCATGGCTTCACCGAACCCAGCGGCGCACCCGCTGTTCGTGCTCAACGGCTCGAACCTCAACAAGCTCGGCCAGCGCGAGCCGGGCCTGTACGGCACGACCACGCTCGAGCAGATCCGCCAGCGCACCGAAGCGCTCGCGAGCGAGCTGGGCCTGGCCTGCGACTTCCGCCAGACCAACCACGAGGGCGTGTTGGTCGACTGGATCCAGGAGGCCTTCGACCGCGACGCCGCCGTGATCATCAACCCGGCCGGCTTCTCGTTCGGCTGCGTACCGGTGCTCGACGCGCTGAAGCTGATCCGCCAGCCGCTGATCGAACTGCACCTCACCAACATTCACCAGCGCCCGCCGCCTTACCAGCACTCGCTGGTGTCGCAGGTGGCTGGCGGCGTGATCTGCGGTCTCGGGCCCACCGGCTACCTGCTGGCGGTGCGGGCCGTGGCCGAGGCCCTCGAGGCCCGGCGCGTCGGCGCGTGAACTTCTCATCACCCAAAAAGGAGACAAACATGAAAGCGAACTTCGGACGTCGTCACATCCTGCAAGCCGGTGCCGCGCTTGGCGCGGCCTGGGGCCTGCCCGCGCTGGCGCAGGCCAAGCCCACGCTACGCCTCGCCGCGGTGTTCTCGGACAAGGACATCCGCGCCGACTTGGTACGCATGCTGGCCAAGGACATCGAGGCCGATGCGACGATCGAGCCGCACTTCGGCGGCACGCTGTTCAAGCAGGGCACAGAGCTCGTCGCGCTGCAGCGCGACAACCTCGAGCTCGGCAACATCGCGCCGCAGGACATCAGCAAGCAGTTGCCGGCCTGGTCGATCCTGACCTCCGCGTACCTGTTCCGCGATGCGAATCATCTCAACACCTTCTTTGCCAGCCCGGCGGGCGCCGAGATGAAGCAGATGGCCGAGGAGCAGCTGAAGATCAAGCTGCTGGCGCCGGTGTTCTTCGGCACGCGCCAGGTGGGCCTGAAAGGCAAAAAGAAGATCGCCACGCCGGCGGACCTGGCTGGCGTCAAGCTGCGCATGCCGCCGGGCGACGCCTGGCAGTTGCTCGGCCGCTCGCTGGGCGCCAACCCGACGCCGATGGCCTATGCCGAGACCTACACCGGCCTGCAGACGGGCGCGATCGACGGCCAGGACAACCCGCTGCCGAACGTGCAGAACATGAAGTTCTACGAGGTCATGGGGCAGATCGTGCTGACCTCGCACCTGGTGGGCTTCGACGTGCTGTCGATGAACCAGAAGGCCTGGAACGCGCTCGGCGCAGCCAAGCAGAAGAGCTTCCAGGCCGCGGTGGACAAGGCGGTGGCCTGGAGCACGGCCGAGCACCTGAAGCGCGAGGCCGAACTAGCCGCCGGCTTCAAGAGCCAGGGCCTGGACGTGTATGCGCCCGACCAGGCCACCTTCCGTGCCTTTGCCCAGAAGACCTACCTGGCTTCGGACGAAGCCAAGGCCTGGCCCAAGGGCATGCTCGAGAAGATCAACGCGATGAAGTGAGCGCCATGCGCATCGTCGAGTGGGTCCGGCGGCGGGCCGAGAACGTCGTCGCCGGCCTGCTCGGCGTGATGTTCCTGGCCTTCATCATCCAGATCGTCTTCCGCTACTTCTTCAACTTCCCCGTCGGCTGGTCGTCAGAGCTGTCCGTCATCGCCTGGCTGTACATGGTGCTGCTGGGCTCGGCCTTCTGGCTGAAGGAGAGCGAGGAGATCCGCTTCGACCTGCTGGCCGGCGCGTTCGGCCCGCGCACGCGCCGCGTCGTCGCCTTCTTTGTCGCCACCGCAGCGGTCGTGCTGTTCGGTATCGCGCTGCCGGCCACCGTCAAGTACGTCGCCTTCATGAAGGTCGAGAGTTCCTCGTACCTGAAGATCCGGCTCGACATCCTGTATTCGGTCTACGTCGTCTTCGCCGTCGCCGTGGTCGTGCGCTACGCCTGGGCGGCCTGGCGCGCGCTGCGCGGCGAGGTGGATGAAGAGGTGGACATCGCACAAAAGGGCTACGGCCTGTGAACTTCACCAGCCCTTTCGCCCTTTGCCTCTACGCCATCGTCGGCCTCAGCGTGCTCGGCCTGCCAGTGGGCCACGCGATGATCGCCGGCTCGATCCTGTACCTGGCCGTCAAGGGCATGGACATGGGCACGGCGGCCGAGCAGTTGCTCAACGGCATGTACACCAGCTACCTGCTGCTGGCGATTCCGCTGTTCGTGCTGGCCGCCGAGTTCATGAACACCGGCAGCATCATGGACAGGCTGCTGCGCTTCTGCAACGCCATCGTCGGCCGCTTCCGCGGCGGGCTGGCGCAGGTCAACGTGGTGCAGAGCATCGTCTTCGCCAGCATGTCGGGCTCGGCGCTGGCGGACGCCGCCGGCTCCGGCAAGCTGATGCAGACGATGATGACCAAGGACGGCCGCTACCCGCCGGCCTTCGCCGCCGCGTTGACGACTGTCTCATCGGTCATCGGGCCGATCATCCCGCCGTCGATCCCGCTCGTGCTCTACGCGCTGGTGTCCAACACCTCGGTCGGCTACCTGTTCCTGGCCGGCGTGGTGCCGGGCCTGCTGTTGGGCGCGGTGCAGATGGCGCTGATCGCCGTCACCGCGCGGCGCCGCAACTTCCCGGTCGAGGCCAAGGTGCCGCTGCGCGAGTTGCCGCGCATCACCTGGGAAGCCGTGCCCGCGCTGCTGATGCCGGTGATCCTGCTCGGCTGCCTGTACAGCGGCATCACCACGCCCACCGAAGCCGCTGCGGTGGCCGCCGCCTACGCGCTGCTGGTGTCGGTGGTCCTGTACCGCAGCGTCAGCGTGCGCGACGTCTATGTCGCGCTGCGCACCAGCGCCCGCGTCACGGTGTCGATCGGCATGCTGATCGCCGGCGCCATCGTCTTCAACTTCGTCGTCACGTCGGAGAACATCCCGCGCACGCTGAGCACCCTGCTGGCAGGCTACGAGTTGTCGCCGCTGCTTTTCCTGCTGGTGATCAACGTGCTGCTGCTGCTGCTCGGCTGCTTTCTCGAGGGCACCACGATCATCCTCGTGATCCTGCCGGTGCTGCTGCCCACAGCCCAGGCATTGGGTGTGGACCCGGTGCATTTCGGCGTCGTCGCCGTCACCAACATCATGCTCGGCCTGGTGACGCCGCCCTACGGTCTGCTGCTGTTCATGATGACCAAGGTCGCCAATGTGCCCTTGCGCGACATCGTGCGCGAGGTCATGCCCTTCCTGTACGTGATGCTCGGCGCGCTGGCGCTGATCACGCTCTTGCCCGACCTCGTGCTCTTCCTGCCGCGGCTGCTGGGCTACAAGGGCTGACTCAGGCGGGCCGCTGCGGCCCTTGGCGGGGCAGAA
Source organism: Aquincola sp. (assembly GCA_022841885.1). Lineage (GTDB taxonomy): Bacteria > Pseudomonadota > Gammaproteobacteria > Burkholderiales > Burkholderiaceae_C > CADEEN01. Next base: position 15,121 of record JALHQP010000014.1, read on the forward strand.
GCACATCGGCACTGCCGTCGTACAACGCCTCGACCAGCGCAGCGCGGTGTGTGAGCACGGCGCGCTGGTTGAGGGAGCCCTTGTCGGTGACCTCGCCCTTGTCGATGGACGGCGGTTCGGCCATCACCAGGGCGCGCGCGACGCGGTTCGCGCTGCCGGTGCCGGCGCGCCACAGCCTGTCGACGAGGCCTTGGAAGAAGGCCCGTACCGTGATGTGGCGCAGCACTGCGTCGGCTGCCGCGTCCTCGGGCAGCGCGGCGAGCTTGCGGCATTCGTCCAGGCGTGGAAAGACCAGCAGCCCGATCTCGGCGCGGTTCAGGCCCGTGACCACCACGTCCTGCACGCAGGGCGCACCCTCGGCGATGACCAGAGCGCGCAAGGGGCCGACGCTGACGAAGGTGCCGGTGTCGAGCTTGAAGTCCTCGGCCAGCCGCCCGTCGAACATCAGTCCGCGCATCGGGTCGGCCGCATCGACCCAGCGCACCGCGTCGCCGGTGCGGTAGTAGCCTTCGTCGTCGAAGGCCTCGGCCGTCAGACCCGGTTCGTGCCAGTAGCCGGGCATGACGTGGGGCCCGCGGAAGCGGACCTCGGTCTTGGCATGGGGGCCTTCGCCGTCGGCCACCAGCTTGACCTCGACCCCGGGGCAGGGCAGGCCGATGTGGCCCGAACGCAGCGTCGCGTAGCGGACCGCGAAGGTGCAGGAGGGCGCGGTTTCGGTCATGCCCAGGCCGGTGAGGACGGGGATGCGTTCGCCGACGGTGGCCTCGCCCAAGCGGTCGAGCCGGTCCCACACCGCCTGCGACAGGCCCGCGCCGGCGTACATGAAGGCCTTGACGCGCGAAAACAGGCGCTCGCGCAGCGCGCTGTCGTGCTCCATCGCCGCGGCGATCTCCTCGAAGCCCTTGGGCACGTTGAAGTAGATCGTCGGGGCGATCTCGCGCAGGTTGCGCAGCGTCGTCGCGATGCCGCGCGGCGTGGGCTTGCCGTCGTCGATGTACAGCGTGCCGCCGTGGTAGAGCGTGATGCCGATGTTGTGGTTGCCGCCGAAGGTGTGGTTCCACGGCAGCCAGTCCACCAACACCGGTGGCTCGTCGGTCAGGAAGGCCAGCGTCTGCGCCAGCATCTGCTGGTTCGCGCACAGCATGCGTTGGGTGTTGACGACGCCCTTCGGGTTCTTGGTCGAGCCCGAGGTGAAGAGGAACTTGGCGATCGTGTCCGGCCCGGTCCGGGCGTGCGCCGCGTCGGCGCTGGCGGCCGGCGGCGTGGCCAGCAGCGATGCGAAGGACGTCGTCGCGCGGCCGGGCAGTTGCCCGCGCGTGAGCGTCACCTCGACCTCGGGCCCGGCCACGGCGTCGATCGCGCGTGCGTACTCGGGGCCACTGGCGAAGATCAACCCCGGCGTCACCGTGCCGACGATGTGGCGCAGCTTGGCATGGTCCTGCGCCAGCAGCGAGTAGGCCGAGGACACCGGCACGAAGGGCACGCCGACCCACATGGCGCCGAGCGCCAGGCTCAGGTGCTCGAGGTCGTTGTCCGACAGGATGACCAGCGGGCGTTCGGGCGACAGGCCGCGGTCGACCAAGGCTTGGCCGATACGGCAGGCGCGCTCGAGCATGGCGGCATAGCCGATGTGGACCCAGTCGCCGCCGCCGGGCACGGCCGGGTCGCGCCGCGCGACGACGCTGTGCGACGGCCGCTCGCGCGCCCATTGCGCCAGGCGGTCGGTCAGGCGCGCGGGGTAGGCGCCGAGCACCTCGGTCGAGCGCAGCACCGTGGCGCCGTCGGCGCGGCGTTCGATCGATGCCTGCAGGCAACCGCCGACGCGCGTGTCGCGGTAGCGCACCGGCCTGTTCACGGCTTCTTCTCGACCTTGGCCGCGCGCTTCTCGAGGAAGGCCCGCACACGTTCCTTGGCCGCGTCGTCGCCCTGGGCGATGGCGGCCATCAGCGACTCGACGAACAGGCCGTCGCTTTGCGACAGGTCGGCGATGCGCGGCAGCGCCTGCATCACCGCAAAGTTGGACAGCGGCGCGTTGCCCGCGATGCGCTCGGCCAGTTCGCAGGCCTTGGCGAACCCCGCGCCGTCGGCGACGAGGTACTGCGACAGGCCGCGCTGGTAACCCTCCTGCGCGTCGAGCACGCGACCGGTGAGCATCATGTCGGTCATCGTCGCCACACCCACCAGGCGCGGCACGCGCGCCGAGCCGCCGCCGCCGACGAAGATGCCCCGCTGGCCCTCGGGCAGGCCGTAATAGGCGCTCGCCTCGGCGACGCGCAGGTGGCAGGAGCTCGCGATCTCGAGGCCGCCGCCAACCACGGCGCCGTGCAGCACCACGACCACCGGCACGCGGCCGAACTGGATCGAGTCCATCACCGCGTGCCAGGTGCGCGAGTGCAGCACGCCTTCGGCCACGCTGCGATCGGACAGCTCCGACAGGTCCAGGCCGGCACAGAAGTGTTCGCCGGCGCCGCTGAGCACGACCGCCTTCACGGCTGCCGGTAGATTGATGAAGGCGGTCTGCAACTGCAGCACCAGCGCGTCGTTGACCGCGTTGCGTTTGGCCGGGCGGTTCAGCTTCACATGCGCGATCGGCTCGGCGATCTCGATGGCCAGCAGGCCCAGGCTGGCGAGCAACCCGGTGGCGGGGTGGAATGCATGGGTCATGTCGTTGCCTCAACTGCGGACTTCAGGCCAAGCAGCCGCATCGCGTTCTGCTTCAGGATCAGTGGCTTGACCTCGTCGCGGAAGCCCGCTTCGTCGAAGTCCTTCATCCAGCGATCGGGCTGGATCAGCGGGAAGTCGCTGCCGAACAGCACGCGGTCCTTCAGCAGCGTGTTGGCGTACTGCACCAGCTGCGGCGGAAAGTACTTCGGACTCCAGCCCGACAGATCGATCCAGATATTCGGCTTGTGCATCGCCAGGCTCAAGGCCTCGTCCTGCCACGGCCAGGACGGATGCGCGATCACGATCTGCATGTCCGGGAAGGCGATCGCCACGTCCTCGAGCAGCATCGGGTTGCTGTTCTGCAGGCGCAAGCCGCCGCCGCAGCGCATGCCGCTGCCGATGCCGCTGTGGCCGCTGTGGAAGATGGCCGGCAGCTTGTGCTCGGCGATCACCTCGTACAGCGGCCAGGCCATGCGGTCGGCGGGCTCGAAGCCCTGTACCGTCGGGTGGAACTTGAAGCCCTTGACGCCGTGCTCCTCGATCAGCCGCCGCACCTCGCGCGCACCGAACTTCCCCTTGTGCGGGTCGACGCTGCCGAAGGCGATCATGATGTCCGGGTTGGCGCGCGCCGCGTCCGCGATCTCCTCGTTCGGGATGCGGCGCCGGCCCAGCTGCGCCTCGGCATCGACCGTGAAGTTGACGAAGCCGATCTTCTTCTCGCGGTAGAAGGCCACGGTCTCGTCCATCGTCGGGCGCTTGGACGAGCGGAAATACTTGTCTGCCGCGCGGTCGTACTCCTCGCCGTAGTTGTCGAACGGGTTGCGACACGACACCTCGAGGTGGGTGTGCAAGTCGATGGCGATGAGCTTGTCGACGTCCACGCGGCGCTCCTGCGGTGTGTCAGCTTTCCGGCGTGAAGCCGACGCGCTTGACCACTGGGCCCCAAGCCTGATTCTCGTTCTTCACCGCCTGCGAGAGCTCGGCCGGCGTGTTGGCGCCAGCCTCGACGCCGAGCTGGGCGAAGGCCTCGACCACGTCGGGTGCGCTGACCGCGGTCTTGATCGCGGCGGCCAGGCGCTGTGTCACGTCTGGCGCGGCCTTGCCTGGCAGGAAGAAGCCATACCACTCGCTCATCTCGAGCGCCTTGAAGCCCTGCTCGGTGTAGGTGGGCACGTCGGGCGCAAAGCGCGAGCGCGCTGCCCCCGAAGTGGCCAGCAGGCGCAGCTTGCCGGCCTTGAGGTGCGGCAGGTAGTCGCCGATCGGCGAGGTGAACGCAGGCACCTGCCCGCCCAGGAGGTCCTGAATGCCGGGTGCCGAGCCGCGGTAGGGCACGTGGCGCAGGTCGATGCCCGACTCCTTGGCCAGCAGCGCGCCGATGAAGTGCGGCGGCGAGCCGGCACCAGGCGAGCCGTAGTTCGCCGCACCCGGGTTGGCCTTGGCCCAGGCCAGGAAGTCCTTCAGCGTCTTCACCGATTCGGGCACCCCGGGGCCGACGCCGAAGCCGAAGCCGATCTGGCCGGCGGTGCACACCGGTGTCACGTCCTCGATGCCGTAGCCGAGCTTGGTGTACAGGTGCGGGTAGAGCGTGATCATCGCCGCCGGCGTCAGCAGCATCGTGCTGCCGTCGTTGGCGCTGCGCTTGAGTTCTTCCACCGCCAGGCGCCCGCCGGCGCCGGGCTTGTTCTCGACCAGCGCGGTCTTGGCGAAGCTGCCGCGCAGCTTGTCGGCAACGCGGCGCGACACCGCGTCGGTGGTGCCGCCAGCGGGGAAACCACACAGCACGCGGGCCGTGTCGAGCGCCTGAGCCAGTGCCTGGCCGGTGGCGCCGAGCGCGAGCAGTGCGGTCGACGAGAGGGTGAACTGCCTGCGATCGATCATGGCCTTGTTTCCTCGTGTGGGTGGTTTGGCCGATGGATATTAGTTAAGAAACTGAAATAAATAAAGGTTGGGGAAAGCCCTGCCTCCAATGGGCAGTGGCCGCGCTTTCTGGTTCAATGGATGAAATGAAACGTGACCCTGTCATGGCCGTGGGCGGCGCCGATGCGCAGCCGGCAGCGCCCCGCACGCCGGCCGGCGACCTGACCGAGGCGCAACTGGGCGACCTCATCGGCTATCAGCTTGCGCAGGCCGCGGTGGCGGGCCAGCGCGTGTTCCGGGAGCAGGTCGGCGAGCGGTTCGACCTGCGGCCGGTGGAGTACACGCTGATGGCCTTGATCGCCGCCAACCCCGGCAGCTCCTCGTCGGCGCTGGCGCAGGCGCTGGCCGTCACGGCGCCGAACATCACGATGTGGATCGACCGTCTGGCCGAGCGGGGCTGGGTGCGGCGGCGCCAGAGCAGCACCGACCGGCGTCGGCAGGATCTGCACCTTTCGGCTGCAGGCGCCCGCCTGGTGGCCGAGGCCACGGACCGCCTGATCGAAGGCGAGCGGGCTGCCTTCGATGGCCTGAGCGGCGCCGAGCGGGCCATGCTGCTGGAGTTGCTGCACAAGCTCGCCCGCCATCGCTGAGCGCTCGCGGCCGTCAGGCCGGCACGGCCAGCATCACCGCATACGCCTTGAAGGTGGCCGTCGCGGTCTGGCCGACCGCAATGTCGAGCGCCTCGACCGCGTCGTTGGTGACCGACGCGGTGATCGTGACGCCGCCCGGCAGCGTCAGGCCGACCATCGAGGTCACCGCACCCTTGTGCACGCGCGATACCGTGCCTTCGAGCTGGTTGCGCGCCGACAGGCGGTAGCCGGCGAAGTCCGTCACCAGCACCACTTCGGAGGCCTTGACCAAGGCGATGGCTTCGCGGCCCGCGGCGAGCTTGAGCTGCCTGGCGGCCGTGGTGGTCATCGCCGCGGTGATCTCCAGGCCGCCGGGCAGCGCCAAGCTCACATGCGTGGTCGCCGGCCCCTGGGTCACCTCGGAGACGGTACCGGCGAACTGGTTGCGTGCTGTGGTCTTCATCGAGACGCTCCTCAGAAGGGTGGCGAGCCCAGGTTGTTCGAGCAGCCAGGCCTCCTGCTCGCGCAGGAAGCTGGCATGGCGGATCTGCAGCTGCTGCCAGGCGCCGAGCAGCCGAAGCGCGGCCGCCGTGAGTCGCGTGCCGCCGCCGCCGAGTCCACCGGTGGCGGTCTCGACCAGCGGCGCGCGCGCCAGGTTGCCGGCCGACTCCAGCAGCAGCCAGGCGCCCTTGTAGCTGTAGCCGGCCGCGCGAGCGGCCTTGTGCAGCGAGCCGCTGTCCTGCACCGCGCGCAGCAGCGCGAAGAAACGGGTGTCCAGCCGGCCGCCGAGCCGCAGCTCGCCGCGTACCAGCGCCGTGTCTGCCGGGCGAGGCAGTTGCACGACAGGTGCCACGCCGGCCTCGGGCACGGCGGTCGAGCGCGGACGGGCCGGCATCGTGGTTCAACCCGCACGCACTGCGCCCGGGGGCGCCGGACGCTGCGACGGCGCCGCCTTCCAGGGTTCCGCCGGCAGTGGGTCGGACCCGACGTCGACAGCCCGCACCACCCTGCCGTCGTCGAACAGAAAGGCCTTCTGCGCCAGCGCGACCACGTCGTCCATGTCATGCGTGACCAGCACCATCGGGATGCCCCACCGTGCGCGCACCACGGCCAGCTCGTCGCGCAGCTGCTGCCGCAGCGCCGGGTTCAGTGCTGCGAAGGGCTCGTCGAGCAGCAGCGCGGCGGGATTGCAGGCCAGTGCCCGCGCCAGCGCCACACGCTGCTGCTGCCCGCCCGACAGCGTGTGCGGTCGGCTGCGCGCGAGCGGCAGCAGGCCAAAGCCGTCGAGCAGTTCGTCCACGCGCGCGGACTCGTCGCGGGCGAGGCGACGGCGCCAGCTCGTCAGCCCGAACGCCACGTTGTCCTTCACCGACAGGTGCGGGAACAGCGCGTACTGTTGGAACACATAGCCCAGGCGGCGCGACGGGGCCGGCACGTCGATGCCGTGCGCGCTGTCATGCAGCGTCCGCTCGCCGACGCGCACGTGGCCCTGCGCGGGGCGCAGGAGCCCGGCCATGGCCTGCAGCGTCAGCGACTTCCCGGCGCCGGACGCGCCGTAGAGCGCCACCACCGGCACGTCGGCAGCGAACGCAGCGTCGAGGTCGAAGCGGCGACGGCCGTCGCTGACCGAGAGCTTGACCGCCACATCGAACATCGTGAGCTCTCAGGGCCGGTCGAAGCCGTGGCGTGCCAGGATGGCCTGCGCCTCGGCATCGACCAGGAAGGCGACGAACTCGCGCGCGAGCGGCGCTTGCCGGCTCGCGCTGACGACCGCCAGAGGGTAGGTGATCGGCGCGTGACCGGTCGCGGTCAGCACGATGCGCACCTTGCCTTGCATCCGTTGCGCGTCAGTGCGGTAGACGAAGCCGGCTTCGGCCTCGCCGCGCGACACGTAGTCGAGCACCTGGCGCACGTTGTCCGCGAACACGAACTTCGGCTCGATTGCCGTCCACCGGTTGCCGAGCGCCTGCTTCGCATAGCGGCCGGCCGGCACCGTGGCTGGCTTGCCGACCGCGATGCGGCGCACCCCCGGTGCCTGCAGGTCCGCCATGCGCGCCAGTGGCACCGCGCCGCTCGCCGGTACCACCATCACCAGCGAGTTGGCCGCGAAGTCGCGCCGCGTGCCGGGGTCCAGCACCTTCTGCTGGATGCCTCGATCGATCGTCTCCTGGTCCGCGCTGGCGAACAGGTCGGCCGGCGCCCCGTTGACGATCTGCTGGATCAGCACGCCCGACGCTGCGAAGTTGAAGCGCACTATCGCGTGCGGTCGCGTGGCCTCGAAGCGCGCGCCGATCTCCCTGAACGCGTCGCTCAGGCTCGCCGCGGCCGAAACGGTGAGCTGCTGGGCGCTGACCAGCAGCGGCGAGGCTGCGAGCGCCAGCACGGCCACGGTGCGGGCGGGGAACTTCATGCAGCGGGTCGCCGCGACGATGGGTAGGGCCGGCGCGGCGAGAGCAGGTGGTTGGAGGCGAGCAGGATGGCTACCGACATCGTTGAGATCACGGCGGCCAGCAGCAGGGCCACATCGTCCCGGCCGGCCTGGACGGCGTCGTAGATCGCCATCGAGGCGGTTTGCGTCTGGCCGGGGATCGAGCCAGCCACCATCAAGGAGGCGCCGAACTCGCCCATTGCGCGCGCGAACGCCAGCAGCGTACCGGCCAGGATGCCCGGCCAGGCAAGCGGCAGGGTGACGCGAAGGAAAACGCCCCACTCGGTCTGGCGCAGGGTGCGCGCCGCGGCCTCGAGCTCGCGGTCGACCTGGTCGAAGGCCGTGCTGGCGCCCTTGAGCACCAGCGGCAGGGCCACCAGGGCGGAGGCAACCACCGCGCCATGCCAGTTGAAGATCAAGGTGTAGTCGAAGTGCTCTCGCAACCACGCTCCGAGCGCACTGCGCCGGCCCATCAGGACCAGGATGCCGTAGCCCAGCACGGTAGGGGGCAGCACCAGCGGCAGCATGCACACGGCCTCTAGCAGGCGGCGCCCTGGCAGGCGCGTGCGCGTGACCAGCCAAGCCAGCGACACACCCAGCAGCAGCGCGAGCACGGTGGCCACCGTGGCGACGCGCAGCGTCAACGCCAGCGGCTCGGCGTCGAAGTGCTCGAGCAGGAGGGACATCGTGATGTAGTAGCTTACATCACGCTTGAGCGTGGCGCGACGTGGCCCGTCAACGTCGCGCCGAAGAAGGCTGGCGGCCGGGCTGCCTGGCCGCCTGCAAGGTCACTGCGAGGGGCTGGCGCTACTCAGGTGGTCGGTTCGTCGTGGCAGACCAGTTCGATGTTGTGCCCATCGGGATCCAGCACCATGGCCGAATAAAAGGTGGCGTGGTACTCCGGTCTGACGGCGGGCGGCGCCTTGATTTGAGCCTGCATGGCCACCGCAACACGGTGGAAGTCGTCGACTGCTGACCGTGTTGGCGCTTCGAAAGCCACGTGGGTCGGGCGAGGCGGCCGGTCGCCCTGGCCGATCCAGAAGCTGACCTGTCCGGGCGTACCAAATCCGATCCAACCTTGGACGACGGACCGACGCGACAGCCCCGTCGGATTGAACAGTCTGTCGTAGAAGGCCGCGCTTGCCTCAAGGTCGGCCACCTGTATGCCGACATGGTCCAGTTTCATCGAAAAGCTCCTAGTGCACTGTTTGCTGGGAGTCACCCTGCAGGACGACGGGAACAGCGAAGTCCCTGCCTACTGTCGCGCGGGCTAGAAAGTAATTGTTGCGCGCCCGCTGGCTGAGCGTATCAAGCGTCACATGACCGTTGGCGTCGCAAGGGAACGTGAAAGCCCGCCCTCCATGGAACAAGGACTGGAACCGCAGTTCGTAAGCACCGTTGACCGAAAGCATCTGGCTCATCGCATGTCTCCTTGAACTGATGAGCCGAACTTCGGCGTTGCCATGGTGGCAAGGTCAAGCTGTGTCTGGCGCAGATGGCCTCGGATACGACTTTGCGCTGGCCGCTTGCGCTGCGGCCACGAAGGACACGGCAGCCGCGACGACTTCATCGTCCGCGAGGATTCGTTGGTGCCCGAGTCCGTTGCAGCGCAAGAGCCGCGCCGCCGGCCATGCGGCGGCGATCATCTCGGCGTCACTCAACGGCACAACCGCGTCGTCCGCGGAATGAATGACGAGAGCCGGCTGCGACAACAGGGCGGCCGCCTTCGGGGTCGACACGGACTGCGTGTCGATGCCATATCGCACTCTCAGATGCTGCAGCATCTGTTCGGCCTGAACGTGGTCGAGTCCGGCAAACCGTGCGTAGGCACGGGCGTAGGCGGTGTATCGGGCTGGTGTTCCGATGAGCACGGCTCGGTTGACGTCCAGTCCACGGACCATGGCCAGGGCCGTGACCGCGCCCCCCACCGAGTGCGCTATCACCCCACGCAGAGGACCCAGGGCCGTCCCCAGGTGCGTGAGCGCTTCTGCGGCGTGGGGGATCGAGGTCCAACTCATTGTCGACAGCCCATGCGCGGGGAGCTCGACGAAGATGGCTTCGTGGCCCGAGCGCAGGAGCGGTGCAGCGAAAGGCATCAGGTCGGCAGGCGATCCCTCCCAGCCGTGAACGAGCAGGACGGCCCGTCCAGCGCTGGTGCCGGTTCGCCAGTAGTTCAGCGTCCCGCCGGGCAACTCCAGTGCCGCGTGCGACAGACGATCCAACAACGGAGAAGGTGTCCCTTGCCTTGCCATGCGGGGTCGAAGGAAGGCGTCGGCAACGTCAGAAGAGGTGGCAGTCATCGGGGCTCGGGAAGGGCAGTCGTCTGAGTGCCAATCTAGCCTCACTGCTTGTGCTCATCCATCCGCCACGCACGCATATGGGTGCTGCAAATGTGCACATGCGTCTGGCGGCGTCGAGTCGGCAGCCGCTGGAGACCTAGGGGTGGGCCAGGCGGTCGTCGAGAGTCAACGAGTCCTTCAGAAATTCGAACAAGGCGCGCACCCGGGCCGTTCGCTGCACGTCCGGGTGCATCAGCACCCAGACTGGCTTGTCGAGCACGGGTTCAGGCGGCCCCAACTGGACCAGGTGCGGTCGCGCGTCGACCAGAGGGCGCGGCAGCATGCCGACGCCCAAGCCACTGGCCACGGCGTCGGCCACGCCCACGAGACTGTCGATGCGCGCCACGACGCGATCTTCGCGGACGTGCTTCTTGAACCAGGACTCGAACATCGTGAACGACAAGGACTCGTCCACTGCCACCCAGCGATGCTCTCCCAGTGGTGTATTTTTGCCTGATCGCGCAAGGTAGTCCTTCGAGGCGCACAGCACCGTCTCGATGTGGCCGACGCGATGTGCCACCAGCTTGGCGGGAGCCCGGTTCGCGCCGCGCACTGCGACATCGGCTTCCTGCGTGGTCAGTTCTGCGAACCCGTAGTTCATGAGCAACTGAATCTGCACCGCTGGATGACGCCGAAGAAACCGGGCCAGCAAGGGCATCAACAGTCCCTCGACCACGATGTCGCTCGACGTCACACGAATTGGCCCTTCGATGGCCGGGTCACGGCCGTCGAGGCGTCGCTGAGCCGACTCCACCTGCTCGGTCAGGCCCTTCAGATGCTCCGCCAGTGCATTGCCACCCGCAGTCAGCGCATAGCCGCTCGGCAGGCGGTCGAACAAGCGGCTGCCCAGTTGGTCCTCGAGTTGTGCGATGCGGCGCAAGACTGTGCTGTGATTCACCCCCATTCGCTGGGCAGCCTGCCCGATGCCGCCTGCTTCGGCCACCGCGAGGAAGAACTGGACATCGCCCCAGTCGGGCCCGATGGGTCGTTTCGTTGCAGTCACTACGGTTCCAGCGGTCAATGCACGAGCCGGTCATCGCCGCTCAGCGCATCGAACATGTACTGTGAAAAGGCGCGAACGCGCGCTACCTGACGCAGGTCCGGGTGCGTGAGGATCCACAACTGCGTGTCGAGCGCCGCCTGCGGCTCGGCAATGCGCACGAAGTCGGGTCTTCCGTCGGCCAATGGACACAGCAGCATGGCCGCGCCAACCCCGTGGGCCACGGCATGCACCATGCCGACCAGGCTGTCGACTCTCATCACGATCTGTGACGCCGGCACGTGTCGAGCCAACCACTTGGACTGCTCCAGGTGCGCCAGCGACTCGTCCGGTGCGATCCACTCGAGTTGATCCAGCGCCCGCCGTGGGCCGACGGACTCGAGGTACGCACGAGACGCATACGGTGCCGTCTGAATGTCGCCGACGCGGCGACCGACGAGGTTCTCGGGTGGCCGGTTCGATCCTCGGATGGCGATGTCGGCCTCCCGGCGTGTCAGGCTGAGGAAGTTGTTGTTGACCATGAGCTGCAGCCGCACGCCGGGATGGGCTTCGCAGAACGAGTGGATCAGCGGCATCAGCAGGCCATGAACCAGGGTGTCGGTGGTGGTCAGGCGAATCTGACCCCGGACTTCGTCGTCGTTCACTCCAACGTGCGATGGGACGTCGGCGAGGCGATCCGCCATGCCTTCGAGGTCGGACAGGAGTTCGGTGCCGGCGCCGGACAGCGCGTAGCGGCCCCCGCCTCGGTTGAACAGGGGTTGCTCGAGTGTCCGTTCCAGCGCGGCCAAGCGGCGCAGTGCAGTGGCGTGGTTGATGCCCAGCAGCGCTGCCCCGCGCGACACCGAACCCGCGCGGGCAATCTCCAGAAAGACCTCCAGGTCGGACCAGTCGACAGGTCGGTTGGGTGAGCGCGCCATGGTTCAGGTGGGTGGGCCGGCAGTTGGCATGTTCGTTTCCGCATACGGATTATGCGCAAACTGAAAATTGTCATGCGACCTTGCGGATCCTAGATTCCGTTCCACCGCACCCGCAACTACGGACTCTCAAGGACCACCATGAAGCTCTACTACTCGCCCGCTACCTGCTCGCTCGCTGTGCATATCGTCGCTCGCGAAGCTGGCCTTCCCATCGACCTGGTCAAGGTCGACATCGGCATCCACCGGCTGGATGACGGGACGGACTACTACACGGTCAACCCGCGCGGCTACGTGCCACTGCTGGAGCTGGACGATGGCACGAAGCTCACCGAGGTGTCCGCCATCGTTCAGTTCCTGGCGGACTTGGCGCCGCAAGCCGCGCTGTTGCCGCCTGCTGGTTCCATCGAACGCGTGCACGTCCAGGAATGGCTCACCTTCATCAGCAGTGAGCTCCACAAGGCCTTCAGCCCCTGGCTCTGGCACAAGGAGACTGCCGAGTCGACCAAGCAGAACGTCCGCGAGCGACTCGCGCGTCACTTCGGCGAACTGGACAGGTTGCTGGCCAAGCAGCCCTACCTGACCGGTCAGCACTTCACGGTGGCCGATGCGTACGCCTACGCCATCGTCAACTGGAGTCACTACCTGATGGTCAGCCTGAAGCCGTACCCGGCGCTGATGGCGTACCTGGCGCGCATCGAGTCGCGTCAGGGTGCTCGCCAGGCGTTGCTGGCCGAGGGGCTGGTGAAGCAGGCCGCGTGATGGAGCGGCACGACCTCTATCGCCCCATCCACAAGGCCCTGCGCCTGCTGATGGTGGACACGCTGACGAAGTTCGGAGCGCTCGACACGCGGGACGAAGCCGCGCTGTCGGCCGCCCTGGAGCAGCTCGACACGCTGCTCGGTGTCTGCCGCGTGCACATGGATCACGAGAACACCCACGTGCATACGGCGATGGAGGCCGCGTCTGCAGGCGCCTCGCTTCAGGCGGCTCAGGAGCATCGCCAACACCGCCGTGAGATCGACGACCTTGCCGGCGACCAGCGGGCGCTTCGGTCGGCGGCGGCAAGCGAGCGCACCCGGCTGGCGCAACAGATCTACCGGCACCTGGCCCGCTTCGTCGCGGACAACCTGCTGCACATGGCGCACGAGGAGAAGACTCATAACGCCCTGCTGTGGGCACGGTACGGCGACGATCAGCTGCGGCAGATTGAGGCGGCCATCGTCGCCGACACCGAGCCCACAACGATGCAGTCAGTGTTGCGATGGATGCTGCCGGCCCTCAACGCGCAGGAGCGCTTCGAGCTCCTGGCCGGGATGCGCCAGCAGATGCCCGAAACAGGCTTCGACCAGGTGCTGCGCTTGTCGCGGGCAGTCCTTCCAACCCCTGCTTGGGCAGCACTGGCGCGGCGGCTCGCCGTGCCACCCGAACCCGGCCTCGTCGCTGCGTGAGCGCGGCCGCAACCCGGACATCGCAATGAACTCATCTCGCCGAACGCTGCTGGCCGCCGGTACAGCGCTGGCCTGGCTGGGCACGGCCAGCCAGATCGCTGGGGCCAGCGAACCGCAACCCTTCACCAAGGAAACCAAGATGAACTCGTACCTCTATGACACCGTCCCGACGCAGACCGTCGAGGCAAACGGCGTCCGCTATGCCTACCGCCGCTTCGGCGCCAAACAAGGCGTGCCGCTGGTCTTCTTCCAACGCTTCCGTGGGACGGTGGACCACTGGGATCCGGCCTTCCTCGAGGTGATCGCGAAGGCGCGGCCCGTGGTCGTGTTCGACAACGCCGGCGTCGGCGCATCGACCGGCGAAGTGGCCCAGGACATCGCCGGCGCGGCGAAGTCCGCCGCTGCTTTCGTCGATGCCCTGGGGCTGTCGCAGTTCGACGCCATTGGGTGGTCCATGGGCGGCACGGTCGTTCAACAACTTGCGCTCGACCGCCCGGGCCTGATGCGCCGCTTGGTGCTCGCCGGTACTGGCCCGGGAGGTGTGCCGGAGGCGCCGCGTGCGCCGGAGAAGGTGTGGCAAGTGGCCGCCAAGCCGGTCAACGACGACGAAGACTTCCTGTACCTGTTCTTCACGCCGACGCAGGCCAGTCGAGACGCAGGCCTCGCGTCGTTGTGCAGACTCGACCGCCGCCTCGGCGCGTCGAGCGCAGTGGTGAAGCCGGAGTCATGGAAGAACCAGGCCGGCGCCATTGCCGCGTGGGCTATGGGCAAGAACTCGGCCTACACGCGGCTGGCGGAGATCGCTGCCCCGGTGCTGGTGGCCAACGGTGTTCACGACGTGATGATCCATGCGTACAACTCGTACGCCATGGCGCAGAAGCTGCCCAATGCGCAACTGGTGCTCTATCCCGACTCCGGGCATGGCTTCCTGTTCCAGTACCCGGACCAATTCGGCCGCCAGGTCAATGACTTCCTGGGGTAGGCGCCCTGGTTGCTTGGGTCACTCGGCCGGCCTGATCGGGTCTGAATGGTGCGTGCCGTTTTGTCCGGCGCCTTGTACGCACTGGCGAACCAGGCCGCACGGTAGGCCGCCGAGCGAAGCGACGCGCGCAACTAAAGGCCTTGCTGCGGCCGAGGATCGGGTCAAACGCAGCCAGGCTCGGGCACGGGTGTCAAGAGCCGCAAACACGAGGCCTGGGTGCAAACGTTTGGTGGAGACGAGGAGGATCGAACTCCCGACCTTCGCATTGCGAACGCGACGCTCTCCCAGCTGAGCTACGTCCCCGAACGAGCGGCGAGTTTACCATCGCGTCATGCGACCCCGACTCGACGACCCCGCCTGGCTCGACGCCCAGTACAACAACCGTGCCCGTGTGCCCGAGGCCATGGCGATCCTGGCCCGCTGGGCGCAGGCGTCTGCGCTGGCGCGCGAGGGCAGCCCCGGCAAGCGCCTGGACCTGCGCTACGGCGACGGTCCGAACGAGACGCTCGACGTCTTCCCGGCAGCCCGGCCGGGGGCGCCGGTGCTGTTCTTCATCCACGGCGGCTACTGGCGCGCGCTCGACAAGTCTGACCTGTCGTTCGTCGCGCCTTCCTTCGTAGCCGACGGTGCAACGGTCGTGGTGCCGAACTACGCGCTTTGTCCCTCGGTGACGGTCGAGGACATCGCCTTGCAGATGGCGCGCGCACTGGCCTGGACCTGGCGCCACGCGGCCGATTTCGGCGGCGATGCCTCGCGCCTCGCGGTGGCCGGGCACTCGGCGGGCGGTCACTTGGCCGCGATGCTGCTGGCCTGCCGCTGGAAGCTGGTGGGCGAGGACTTGCCGCTGGCACCGCTGTCCGGTGCGCTGGCGATCTCCGGCCTGTACGACCTCGAACCGGTGCGCCTGACGCCGTTTCTGCAAGGTGACTTGCGCCTGACGCCGTCGCAGGTGGCACGCCTGTCGCCCGCCTTCTTCCCGCGGCCCAAGGGCGGGAAGCTGTTCGCGGCGGTCGGTGGCGACGAGAGCGACGAGTTCCTGCGTCACAACCAGCTGATCCGCGATCAGTGGGGCCCGACGGCGGTGCCGGTGTGCGAGACGATCAGCGGCAGCAACCACTTCACCGTGCTCGAGAGCCTGGTCGACCCCGCGGGCCGGCTGCACGAGTTGGCGCTGCGCCTGCTGGGGCTGCGCTGACCAGAGCGCGCCCCGCGGGGCGGGTTTGCCCGGGCTATGGCCTGGATTGACGCATTGAATTGCGGCGCGCGGGGTGAATGGAGTACGGTCGGCGTTGCACCTGTCGCAACGCATCCACGCAGCCAAAAGGAGCACACCATGGGCTTGAAGGGTTCGAAAACCGAGCAAAACCTGAAGGACGCCTTCGCGGGCGAGTCGCAGGCCAACCGCCGCTACCTCTACTTCGCCAACAAGGCGGACATCGAGGGCCAGAACGACGTGGCCGCGTTGTTCCGCTCCACGGCCGAAGGCGAGACGGGCCACGCGCACGGCCACCTCGAGTTCCTCGAGAACGGCTCGGGCGATCCCGCGACCGGCCTGCCGATCGGCAGCAGCCGCCAGAACCTGAAGGCGGCCGTGGCTGGCGAGACGCACGAGTACACCGACATGTACCCGGGCATGGCCAAGCAGGCACGCGAGGAAGGCTTCGACGAGATCGCCGATTGGTTCGAGACTCTGGCCAAGGCCGAGCGCTCGCACGCCAACCGCTACCAGAAGGCGCTGGACGCGCTGGTGGACTGAGCCGGTACTGCCAAAACCAAGGACAAGGGGCTTCGTGCCCCTTGTTTTCCATCTGAGGTTGACGATGACCAAAGAAGGCAATCTCGAAGCGCCGACCCGGCACGCCGTCGACTGGAAGAACCCGCTCTTCTACGACGAGGCCGCTGCCATGAAGGAGATGGAGCGCGTCTTCGACATCTGCCACGGCTGCCGACGCTGCGTCAGCCTGTGCCACTCGTTCCCGACCCTGTTCGACCTGGTGGACGCGACCGACGACGGCGAGGTGCACGGCGTCAAGAAGGAGGCTTACTGGAGCGTGGTCGACCAGTGCTACCTGTGCGACCTGTGCTACATGACCAAGTGCCCCTACGTGCCGCCGCACCCGTGGAACCTGGACTTCCCGCACCTGATGCTGCGCGCCAAGGCGATCAAGTTCCGCAAGGGCGAGGTCAAGGCAGGCGAGAAGTTCCTCGCTTCGACCGACGTGCATGGCAGCTTCTCCGGCATTCCGGTCGTGGTGCAGACGGTCAACGCGGTGAACAAGACGAAGTTCGCGCGCAAGCAGATGGACAAGCGCCTGGGCGTGCACCCCGACGCCTGGATGCCCGAGCTGGCGACGAGCCGCTTCCGCTGGAGCGCTAGCAAGCAGGGCCGGGCCACGGTGGTCACCCACGGCCAGCGCACGCCGGGCCGGGTAGCGATCTACTCCACCTGCTACGTCAACTACAACGAGCCCGGCATCGGGCACGACCTGGTGAAGCTGCTCGAGCACAACGAGATCCCGTACGTGATCGTCGAGAAGGAGAGCTGCTGCGGCATGCCGAAGTTCGAACTCGGCGACCTCGACGCGGTGGAGAAGCACAAGAACGCCAACATCCCGGTACTGGCCAGGTATGCCAAGGACGGCTTCGCGATCGTCACGCCGGTACCCAGCTGCACGCTGATGTTCAAGCAGGAATTGCCGCTGCTGTTCCCGGGCGAGGCCGACGTGAAGCTCGTGCAGGACGCGATGTTCGACCCCTTCGAGTACTTCGTCGCGCGCCACAAGGACGGCCTGCTGAAGACCGACTTCAAGACGGCGCTGGGCAAGGTCAGCTATCACATCCCCTGCCACGGCCGGGTGCAGAACATCGGCAAGAAGACTGAAGAGATGTTCAAGTTGATAGGCAGCACGGTGCGCGTGCAGCTCAACACCGTGGAGCGCTGCTCAGGTCATGCCGGCACCTACGGCGTGAAGAAACCCTACCACTCGATCGCGATGAAGATCGGCAGGCCGGTGTTCAAGGCGATGGCCAAGGACGAGCCCGACTGGATCAGCAGCGACTGCGCGCTCGCCGGCCATCACATCGCCCAGGGCATGCAGCAGGCCGGCACGCCGGCCAAGGCGCTGAAGCACCCGCTGTCGTTGATGCGCATCGCCTACGGACTGGAGTGACGCCATGACGACGATTCACCGCGACAGCCTGCTGACGCTCGAGGCCTATGCCAAGGTGCGCAAGACGATGCGCGCCGAGGCGATTGCGCACCGCAAGCTGCGCAGCGTGGCACTCGGCGAACACGTCACGCTGCAGTTCGAGGACGAGCAGACGATCCGCCGTCAGATCCAGGAGATGCTGCACATCGAGAAGATCTTTGACGAAGCGGGCATTCAGTCGGAGATCGACGCCTACGCGCCGCTGGTGCCCGACGGCAGCAACTGGAAGGCGACGATGCTGATCGAGTATCCCGACCCGCACGAGCGCAAGCGCGAGCTGGCGCGCCTGATCGGTGTCGAGGACCGCATGTTCGTCGAGGTGGAAGGTCAGGCGCGCGTGTACGCGATCGCCGATGAGGACCTCGAGCGCGAGAACGACGAGAAGACGTCGTCGGTCCATTTCGTGCGCTTCGAGTTCAGCGACGTGCAGCGCCAGGCGATCCGTGCCGGCGCGGCCGTGAAGCTCGGTTGCGACCACCGCAACTACCCGGCGCATGTGCAGATCTCGGCCGAGACGCTGGCGAGCCTGGCAGGGGACCTTCGCCACTGAGCTGCGCGGCTAGACTGGCCGCATGAAGGTGAACCTGTCTCCCATCGTCGCCGGGATGTGGCGACTGCGCGATTGGAAGCTCGACACGCCGGCGCTGGTGCGCTGGATCGAGCAGGCGCTCGATCTTGGTGTGACCAGTTTCGATCATGCCGACATCTACGGCGGCTACAGTGTCGAGACGCTGTTCGGTGACGCGCTCGGTGCCTCACCCGGGCTGCGGGATCGCCTGCAGATCGTGACCAAGTGCGGCATCAAGGCGGTGTCGCCGGCGCGCCCGGCGCACTCGCAGAAGTGCTACGACAGCTCGCGCTCGCATGTGGTGACGTCGGTCGAGAACTCGCTGCGCGCGCTGCGCACCGACCGCATCGACCTGCTGCTGATCCACCGACCCGATGCGCTGATGGACCCGGACGAACTGGCCGAGACCTTCCGCGAACTGCAACATGCCGGCAAGGTGCTGAACTTCGGCGTCTCGAACCACGCGCCGTCGCAGTTCGCGCTGCTGCACCGGCGCTTCCCGCTGGTGACCAACCAGATCGAGTTCTCCGCGCTGCAGACGGCGGCGCTGGGTGACGGCACGCTCGACCAGGCCACCGACCTGGGCCTGCCGCCGATGGTCTGGTCGCCGCTGGCCGGCGGCAAGCTGTTCCGCGGCGACGACGAGCGCGCCTTGCGCGTGCGCGCGGTGCTCGAAGACCTGGGGCATGCGCGCAGCGTGTCGGCGGCGACGATGGCTTACGCCTGGATCCGCCGCCATCCGTCGCAGCCGGTGCCCATTACCGGTTCCGGCCGCATCGAGGCGCTGCGCGACGCCGTGGCCGCGCTGCAGGTGCGTGTGACCTCGCAGGAGTGGTACCGCGTCTGGCAGGCCAGCATGGGGCGCGACGTGCCCTGACCTGGTGTCGTTGAAATCCTCAATCAATGCGATCGGGACAAGTAAAACTATCGAACAACAAAGATCGATACAGTGCATCCATCGACGCGCCGTCCTGGCGCCTCGGCCGACTCGAAACCCCATCGAAAGGAAGCACCCATGTCGATCATCAACACCCCGGTCCCGGCCTTCAAGGCGCAGGCCTTCCACAACGGCAAGTTCGTCGAAGTCACGAACGAATCGATCAAGGGCCGCTGGTCCGCGTTCATCTTCATGCCGGCGGCGTTCACCTTCAACTGCCCGACCGAGGTCGAGGATGCGGCGGCGAGCTACGCCGAGTTCAGGAAGCTCGAGACCGAGGTCTACATCGTCACGACCGACACGCACTTCGCGCACAAGGTCTGGCACGAAACTTCGCCGGCGGTCGGCAAGGCCCAGTTTCCGCTCGTCGGCGACCCGACGCACCAGCTGACGCGCGCCTTCGGCGTGCACATCGAAGAAGAAGGGCTGGCGCTGCGCGGTACCTTCGTGATCAACCCCGAAGGCGTGGTCAAGACCGCCGAGATTCACGACAACGCGATCGCGCGTGACGTGAAGGAGACGCTGCGCAAGCTGAAGGCAGCGCAGTACGTGGCCAAGCACCCGGGCCAGGTCTGCCCCGCCAAGTGGAACGAGGGCGCGGCCACGCTGACGCCGTCGCTCGACCTGGTCGGAAAGATCTAAGCCTCCTTCCTCCTTTCGACAGAGCCTGCGGGCCCTGTCGCGAGTGCTCCGCGCGAGCGTTCGCGACCGGGCCGCGATCACCTCGCCCTCGCCAGTCAACGCCTCCCAGGAGTTCGCCATGCTCGACGCCAACCTCAAGACGCAACTGCGCGCCTACCTCGAACGCCTCGTGCACGACGTGGAGCTCGTGGCCTCGCTCGACGCGAGCCCCGCCGCGGCCGAGATGCGCACGTTGCTCGAGGAGATCGCCGAGCTGTCGCCGCGCGTCAAGGCGCGCTTCGACGGCCGGGACGCGCGCCACCCCTCGTTCCAGATCACCCGTGCCGGCGCCGACATGGGCCTGCGCTTCGCCGCGGTGCCGATGGGCCACGAGTTCACCTCGCTCGTACTCGCGTTGCTGCAGGCCGGTGGCCACCCGCCCAAGGTCGAGGCCGACGTGATTGAACAGGTGAAGGCGCTGGAAGGCGACTTCGAGTTCGAGACCTGGATGAGCCTCACCTGCCACAACTGCCCGGACGTCGTGCAGGCGCTGAACCTGATGGCGGTGCTGAACCCGCGCATCAAGCATGTGGCGATCGACGGTGGCTTGTTCCGCGACGAGGTCGAGTCGCGCCAGATCATGGCCGTGCCGGCGGTGTTCCTGAATGGGCAGCCTTTCGGCTCGGGCCGCATGGAGCTGGCCGAGATCCTGGCCAAGGTGGACACCGGCGCCGCTGCGCGCGACGCCAGGCGCCTGGCGCAACAGGCGCCATTCGACGTGCTCGTCGTCGGCGGTGGCCCCGCCGGCGCGGCCGCGGCGATCTACGCTGCGCGCAAGGGCATTCGCACAGGGCTGGTGGCCGAGCGCTTCGGAGGCCAGACCCTGGACACCCTGGGCATCGAGAACTTCATCTCGGTCGAGCAGACCGAGGGGCCGAAGTTCGCCAACGCGCTGGAGGCGCATGTGCGCGCCTACGACGTCGAGCTGATGAACGGCCAGCGCGTCGAGGCGCTCGAACCCGCGCCGCACCCCGGCGGCTACGCCACGGTGCGCCTGGCCAACGGTGCCGAACTGCAGTCGCGGTCGATCGTGCTGGCCACCGGCGCGCGCTGGCGCCGCATCAACGTGCCCGGCGAGCAGCAGTACAAGACCAAGGGTGTGGCTTACTGCCCGCACTGCGACGGCCCGCTGTTCAAGGGCAAGAAGGTGGCGGTGATCGGCGGCGGCAACTCCGGGGTTGAAGCGGCGATCGACCTCGCCGGTGTGGTTCAGCACGTGACCCTGATCGAGTTCGCCGACCAGCTCAAGGCTGACGCGGTGCTGGTGGCCAAGCTGCGCAGCCTGCCCAACGTGACGGTGCACACGAACGCGCAGACGCTCGAGATCACCGGCGACGGCCAGACGGTCAATGGCCTCGTGTTTCGCGACCGCGCCAGCGGCCAGGAGCAGCGCATCGAACTCGCCGGCGTGTTCGTGCAGATCGGCCTCGTGCCCAACACCGAGTGGCTCAAGGGCACGGTCGAACTCAGCCGCTATGGCGAGATCGTGATCGACGAGCGTGGCGCCACCAGCGCAGCGGGCATTTTCGCCGCCGGCGACGTGACCACGGTGCCGTACAAGCAGATCATCGTCGCCAGCGGCGAGGGCGCGAAGGCGGCGCTGACGGCCTTCGACCACCTGATCCGCACGCCTGAGCCGCTGGCCCAAGCGGCCTGACACCTGCTGTTGCGCGCGCGGCACATGTCCCCCAACAGGGGGATGCCGTCGGCGCGCGCTCTGCTGAAAAATTCGTGTCACATGGACGGGCCACACTTTCGCCAGTGACCGTCCCCAGGACCACCGGATCGGGAGCGCACCATGCCACGTGTCATCGCTGTCGGAAACCGCACCCCTGCCGGGCTTGTCACGCGCCTGGTCGAAGCTGTCCTGGCGCGCCTGGGCTGGCTCAGCGGCAGGGTGCCCAGCGGTGTGACGCCCACGCTTGCCACCTCGCGCTGGTGGCGCTGAGCGCCCCGAATGACAAAGGCCCCGCAAAGCGGGGCCTTCTTGTTTGGGCGGTCTGCCGCTGGCTTACTTGACCGTCAGCACCCAGGCGGCGAGTTGCTTCGCTTCGGCTTCGCTGACTTGCGGATTCGCGGGCATCGGCACCGCGCCCCAGACGCCCGAACCCCCCTTGAGGATCTTCTGCGCCAACTTGTCAGAAGCGTCCTTCTGCCCCGAGTACTTGGCCGCCACGTCCTTGTAGGACGGGCCGATCAGCTTCTTGTCGGCGGCATGGCAGGCCATGCAGTTCTTCTTCTGCGCCATGTCGGCGCTGGCCCACGCCGGCAGTGCCGACATCGACACCACGGCAGCCGAGAGGATCAAGACGAATTTCATGACTTCCTTCCAGAGTAGGGCGAAACGCCTGCGTTACAGTTTTACTGCAACGTCATTCTAGGCGGATGCGTTGACCGGCCCGCCGCCGGTCTGCCGGAGAGCAACCATGTGGTTCATCGTGCTGGGCGTGCTGTTGATCCTGATGAAGCTCGCGGACTTCGGCCTCGTCGCCACCTGGAGCTGGTGGGTGGTGCTCGCACCATTCGGTCTGGCGCTCGCCTGGTGGTCCTACGCAGACTCTTCGGGCTACACCAAGCGCAAGGAGATGGACAAGCTCGAGGAGAAGAAGCGCGAGCGGCGCCGCAAGGCACTCGACGCACTGGGCATCGACCGCGCATCGCAGAAGCGTGGCGAGGCGGCCGAGCGGGCGCGCCGTGCCGCCGCCAACCGGGTCGAAGGCTCCCGCACGGAGACGCGCGAGCACAACGAGAAGGTCGTGCGCGACAGCGTGTTCGACAGCAAGTCTCACACTGGCTTCGGCGAAGACGAAGCCGGGCGGAAGCGCTGAGCCGGTTCAGTCCTCGTAACGGTCGAGCACCGCGCCGCGGCTGGCGCTGGCGGCATTGAACGCAAACTTGGCCAGCACGCCACGGGTGTAGCGCGGTGCGGGCTGTTTCCACCGTGCACGCCGGCGTGCCAGTTCCTCGTCGCCGACATTGAGCTGCAGCTGCAGCGTGTGCGCGTCGATCGTGATCGAGTCGCCTTCGTGCACCAGCGCGATCACGCCGCCTTCGTAAGCCTCGGGTGCCACATGGCCGACCACCATGCCCCAGGTGCCGCCGGAGAATCGCCCGTCGGTGATCAGGCCCACGCTCTCGCCCAGGCCCTGGCCGATCAGCGCCCCGGTGGGCGCCAGCATCTCGGGCATGCCCGGGCCGCCCTTGGGGCCGAGGTAGCGCAGCACCATCACGTCGCCGGCCTTGATCCTGTTGGCCATGATGGCCGCGAGCGCGCTCTGCTCGTCGTCGAACACCCGTGCCGGGCCGGTGATGACCGGGTTCTTCAGTCCGGTGATCTTGGCCACACAGCCTTCGGGCGCCAGGTTGCCGCGCAGGATCGCGAGGTGACCCTCGGCGTACATCGGGTCGCCGATCGGGCGGATCACGTCCTGGTCCGCGCGCAGCGGCGGCACCTCGGCGAGGTTCTGCGCCACGGTCTTGCCGGTGATCGTCAAGCAGTCGCCGTGCAGCAGGCCGGCCTCCAGCAGCACCTTCATGACGGCAGGGATGCCACCGGCGCGGTGCAGATCCACCGCCAGGTACTTGCCGCTGGGCTTGAGGTCGCACAACACCGGCACCTTCTTGCGCATGCGCTCGAAGTCGTCGATCGTCCACTCGACCTCGGCCGCATGCGCGATGGCGAGGAAGTGCAGCACGGCATTGGTCGAGCCGCCGGTGGCCATGATCACGGCCACCGCGTTTTCCAGGCTCTTCTTTGTGACGATGTCGCGTGGCTTGATGTCCTTCTTCACCGCCTCCACCAGCACCTGGGCGGCGCGCGCGGTGCTGGTCACCTTCTCGTCGTGCACGTTGGCCTCGGTGGACGAGTAGGGCAGCGACAGGCCCAGCGCCTCGAAGGCCGAGCTCATCGTGTTGGCGGTGTACATGCCGCCGCAGGAACCGCTGCCGGGGATGGCGCGGCGCTCGATCTGGCAGAAGTCCTCCTCGCTCATCTTGCCGGCGGAGAACTGGCCCACCGCCTCGAACACGCTGACGATGTTCAGATCCTGGCCCTTGTACCTGCCGGGCAGGATGGTGCCGCCGTAGACGTAGATCGACGGCACGTTGGCGCGCAGCATGCCCATCATGCCGCCGGGCATGTTCTTGTCGCAGCCGCCGATCACCAGCACGCCGTCCATCCACTGGCCGCCGACGCAGGTCTCGACGCAGTCGGCGATCACCTCGCGCGAGACGAGCGAGTACTTCATGCCCTCGGTACCCATGGCCATGCCGTCGCTGATGGTCGGCGTGCCGAAGACCTGTGGGTTGGCACCGGCGGCCTTGAGTGCGTCGACCGCCGCGTCGGCCAGTTTCTGCAGACCGGAGTTGCAGGGCGTGATCGTCGAGTGCCCGTTGGCCACGCCGATCATCGGCTTGCCGAAGTCCTTCTCGGTGTAGCCCATCGCGTAGTACATCGAGCGGTTCGGGGCGCGGGCGACGCCCTCGGTGATGTTCTTGGAGCGGCGGTTGGCTTCGGTCATGGTGTTCTCCGGCACGGGCGGGCAGTATGCAAAGTGGTCCGACGGCCTGTCCAATATATTTGTCGACCATGATTGATATGCGGGACAAGACGCCCATCGAGCTGCGGGCGCTGCGCCAGTTCGTCGCCGTGGCCGAGGAACTGCACTTCGGCCGCGCCGCGCAGCGCCTCGCGATGACGCAGCCGCCGCTCACGCTGGCGATCCAGGCCCTCGAACGACGGCTCACGGCCACGCTGTTCGAACGCACGCGGCGTAGCGTGCGCCTGACGCCGGCCGGCGCCGCATTGCTCGACGCCGCACGGCGCGTGCTGACCGACGCGGCAGCCTTGCCGGCGGCAGTGCAGGCTGTGGCCCGCGGTGAGAGCGGCCGCTTGCGCCTGGCCTTCGTGTCGAGCGTCGCCTACGGGCCGTTGCCCGGCTGGCTGCGCGGCTTTCGCGATGCGAACCCCGGCGTGCGCCTGGACCTGCGCGAGGCCACGCTCGACGTGCAGTTGAGCGCGTTTGCGGCAGGCGAGATCGACGCCGGGTTCGTGCTGCATGCACCCGACTCGGCGCCGGTGGGGCTGGAGGTCTTGCCCGTGCTCGACGAGGCCGTGTGGCTCGCGCTGCCCGAGGACGCACCGGCCGCACGCCGCTCGGTGGTGCGCGCGGGCGACCTGTCGGGCGTGCCGCTGCTGACCTTCCCGCGCCCGATCACGCCGTCGCTCTACGATGCCATCTTCGCGGCCCAGCGCGCGCTCGGCTGGACGCCGGACGTGGCGCAGGAGGCGATCCAGATGCAGACGCTGGTCAACCTGGTCTCTGCCGGCATGGGCGCGGCGTGGGTGCCCGAGTCGGTGACACGGCTGCAGCGGCCGGGTGTCGTGTACCGCAAGGTCCACGGCGCGGCGCTGCAGGCCCAGACCAGCCTGGTCTGGCGCGCACCGGCCTCGCCGGTGGCTGCGCGCTTCATCGAGCATGTGCGAGGGCGGCCGGCGGCAGCGAAGCGGCGACAATCGCGTCCCGCCTGACCCGACCGACGTTTCTCGATGCTCGTCCACCCGCAGTTCGACCCCATTGCCCTGAAGCTCGGGCCGGTGGGCATCCATTGGTACGGCCTGATGTACGTGGTGGCCTTCGTGCTCTTCCTCTGGCTGGGCGCACGGCGCACCCGGCAGCCGCACTGGGCGCAGGACGGCTGGTCGCGGCGCGACGTCGAGGACCTGCTGTTCTTCGGCGTGCTCGGCGTCATCATCGGCGGGCGCCTGGGCTACGTGCTGTTCTACAAGCCCGGCTACTACGCCGGCCATCCGCTCGAGGCGCTGATGGTGTGGAAGGGCGGCATGTCCTTCCATGGCGGCCTGCTCGGCGTGATCGGGGCGTTGTGGCTGTTCGCGCAGCGCCGCGGGCGTGCATTCCTCGCGGTCACCGACCTGGTCGCACCCTGCGTGCCCACGGGCCTGGCGGCCGGGCGCCTGGGCAACTTCATCAACGGCGAACTGTGGGGTCGCGCTGCCGATCCGTCCTTGCCCTGGGCCATGGTGTTCCCGCAGTCGGGCAGTGCGATCGCGCGCCACCCCTCGCAGCTCTACCAGGTGGCGCTCGAGGGCCTGCTGCTGTTCGTGCTGTTGTGGTGGTATGCCCGCAAGCCCCGCGGCCTGGGCCAGGTGTCCGGCGCCTTCCTCGTCGGCTATGGCCTGTTCCGCTTCATTGCCGAGTTCTTCCGGGAGCCCGACAGCTTCCTCGGCATCCTCGCGCTGGGCATGAGCATGGGCCAGTGGCTGTGCCTGCCGATGATCGTGGCCGGCGCTTGGCTGTGGCAGCGCGGCGCGCGCTTCGGAGCAGCCACCTGATGCGCCAGATCTTCCTCGACACCGAGACCACCGGCCTGTCCGCCGAGGGCGGCGACCGCCTGATCGAGATCGGCTGCCTGGAGATGGTGAACCGGCGCCTCACCGGCAACCACCTGCATCTGTACGTCAACCCCGAGCGGTCGAGCAGCGAGGACGCGTTCAAGGTGCACGGCATCAGCGATCAGTTCCTGGCCGACAAGCCGCGCTTCGCCGAAGTGGCCGAGCAGCTGCTGGCCTACGTGGCCGGGGCCGAGGTCATCATCCACAACGCGGCCTTCGACGTCGGCTTCATCGACGCCGAGCTGCGGCGTGCCGGCCGCGGCGCCTTGCGCGAGCATGTGGCCAAGGTGACCGACTCGCTGCTGATGGCGCGCGAGATGTTCCCCGGCAAGTCGAACTCGCTCGACGCCTTGTGCCGGCGCCTCGAGGTGGACAACACGCACCGCACGCTGCACGGTGCGCTGCTCGACGCGGGGCTGCTGGCCGAGGTCTACATCCGCATGACGCGTGGGCAGGACTCGCTGGTGATCGACGCCGGCGCTGCGGCGTCGTCGGCCGGCCCGGCGGTCGCCGAGGCCGCTGCCGACTTTCGTGGCCTCGAACTCATCGCCGTGACGCCAACATGGGAAGAGCTGGCGGCCCACGAGGCCGTGCTCGCCGACCTGGACAAGGCCAGCGGCGGCCAGACGGTCTGGAAGCGTCTGGCATAATGCGCGCCTCTCGCGGTTCGGGCGGTTAGCTCAGCGGTAGAGCACTGCCTTCACACGGCAGGGGTCGCAGGTTCGAACCCTGCACCGCCCACCACTCCCATGGACCGCACGCCACCCGAACTGAGCCGCCGCCGAGCGCAACGCGGTCTCGCTGCGCTCGTGCTCGTGGCCCTGGTGCTGCTGCTGGCGATGGTGCCGGCGATGCTGCTGCTGCAGTCCGCGATGGAGCGCCAGCGTGTGCTCGACGCCCAGGTGCGCGCGATGCTCAAGGGGCCACCGCGGGCGCCGCCGCAGCCGGCCAGCGCCGCGCAGTGAGCTAGAGCGTGTAGACGCGGACCGCGTTGCCGCCGAGCACGGCGTCGCGTTGCGATGCGGAAAGCGGTGCAAGCAGCGTCTGCGTGTCGTCCCACCAATCGCGGTAGCTTGCCGCGAGCTCGAGCACCGGCCAGTCGCTGCCCCACAGCACGCGCTGCGGGCCGAAGCTCGCGAGCAGGTGCTGCGCCCAACGCTGCGCTGCGCCGCGCGCCGGTCGCGGCCCGGCCTCGGTGAGCAGGCCCGAGAGCTTGCAGACGGCCGAGGTCTCCTGCGCGATGAGCGCCAGGCCGTCGGCCCACGGTTGCCACTGCGCCTGCGCGATGTCGGGCTTGGCGCCATGGTCGATCACCACCTGCAGCCTAGGGTGGCGTGCGCAGAGCGCGAGCATCCGCGGCAGGTGCACCGGCTTGACCAGCGCGTCGAACACCAGGCCCTGCGCGGCCATCGCGTCGAGCGCGGGCGCAAGGGCGGGTTGCAGGATCCAGTCGGGGTCGTCGATGTCCTGCAGCATCGGGCGCAGGCCCTTGAGCTTCGGGTGCGCCGCTGCCAGCTGCGCGACGCGCCCGGGGACATCGCGGGTCAGCAGGTCCAGCCAGCCGACGACGCCGCGCACCGCGTCGTGGCGAGCGGCCTCCACGAGCAGGAAGCCGGTCTCCGCTTCGGTGGACGCGGCCTGCACCAGCACGCCGGCGCGCACGCCGAGCGGCCGCGCTTGTCGCTGCCAGTGCTCGACCGTGACGTCGCGATGGATCGGCGCCAGCGCCGGCGTCAGCCAGGCGTAGTCGCCACGCGCCAGGCGCCAGCAGTGGAAGTGCGCGTCGACGATCACGCTGCCTTCAAGTCGGTGTGGGCGCGTCGGCGGGCAGCAGGCCGGCCGCACGCAGGTCATGCCAATACGCGGCGGGGATGGGGTGGTTCACCATCGCCAGCGCGTCCTGCCACTCGGCGGTGTTGCGCGCGCCGACCATCACGATGTCGATCGCCGGGTGCGCCAGCGGGAACTGCAGCGCCGCGGCGCGCAGCGGCACGCCGTGGCGCTCGCACACCGCCTCGATGCGGGCGGTGCGTTCGACCCACTCGCGTGCCGCGGGCGCGTAGTTGAAGCGCGCCACGCCAGCGCCCCGCGCGCCGGTGGCCAGCAGCCCCGAGTTGAACGCGCCGCCGAGTGCGATGCGCACGCCGCGTGCTGCGCACAAGGGCAGCAGATCGGGCAGGGCGCTGTGGTCGAGCAGGCTGTAGCGGCCCGCCAGCAGCAGTACGTCGAGCTCGGCCTCGCGCAGCACGTCGAGCACGACGCGCACATCGTTCACGCCCAGGCCGACGGCGCGCACCAAGCCGTCGCGCTTGAGTGCGTCGATCGCGGGCAGGGTCTCGTCGATCACCTGGCGCCGCACCGCGTCGGCGCCGGCGCCATGTGTGGCGGCGTCGCAGTCGTGCACGAAGGCCACGTCCAGCCGCGCCAGGCCCAGGCGCTGCAGGCTGTCCTCGACACTGTGCCGCACGCCGGCAGCGCTGTAGTCCCAGTGCTGGCGGAAGGGCAGGCCGCCGACATAGCCGTGCTGCTCGCGGGGCGCCGACGGATCGGGCGTCAGCAGTCGGCCGACCTTGCTCGACAGCGTGTAGTGATCGCGCGGCCGCGCGCGCAGCGCATCGCCGATGCGCCGCTCCGACAGGCCATGGCCGTAGTGCGGCGCGGTGTCGAAGCTGCGGCAGCCGCTGGCCCAGGCGGCGCCGAGCAGCGCCCGCGCATCGTCCTCGGGCACCGGCGCGAACAGGTTGCCCAGTGGCGCGCCGCCGAGGCCGAGCCGGCTGCGTGCGGCGTCGTTGCAGGGGGCGAAGGAGAACATCGCGGCCGGGCTCCAGGGTTTCCACCCGTGATGGGGCAGCATGTTATGACTAACATGTCAGCTTGCAGATGCGGGTGAACCCGAGCTGCACCACCCAACGTTGCGCGATGCTCAAGCACATTCCTGCCCTGCTGACACCCGACGCGCTGCATGCGTTGGCGAGCATGGGCCATGGCGACACGCTGGCCATCGTCGATGCGCATTTCCCGGCCGCGCGGGTGGCCGCGCGGGCAGGCGCACGGCTGGTGCAGGTGCCGGGTGCCGACACGCCGGCGCTGCTGCGCGCCGTGCTCGCCCTGATGCCGCTCGACGACGCGACGGCCGAAGCAGCGTGGACGATGCAGGTCATCGGCGATCCGGTGGCCGTGCCTGCCGCTGTCGCCGAGATCCGCGCCGGGCTCAAGGCCAACGGCGAGCGTGAACCCGGCACGCTCGAACGACACGCGTTCTACGAGGCCGCGGCGCGGGCGTTCGCGATCTTCCAGTGCGGCGAGGCGCGCACCTACGGCAACCTGCTGCTGGCCAAGGGCGTACTGCAGGAGGACGCGCGATGAGCGCCCCGCTCAGCCTGCGCGCCAAGGCCTACGAGAGCTTTCGCCAGCAGATCCTGGAGGCCAACATCCGGCCCGGCCAGTTCATCTCGCAACGCGAGCTGGTGCAGCTGCTGGACATGCCGCTGGGCGCAGTGCGCGAGCTGATCCCGCGCCTGGAGGCCGAAGGCCTGCTCAAGACCGTGCCGCAGCGTGGGCTGCAGATTGCGCATGTGGACCTGGCGCTGATCAACAACGCCTACCAGCTGCGCCTGGTGCTCGAGCGCGAGGCGGCCGTGCGTTTCTGCGCCACGGTGTCGGACGCCGACCTGGCTGCGATCGAAGACGCGCACCGCCGCATCGTCGGGCGTGCCAGCAAAGGCCCGGTGGACGCCGCGCTGCTGGGCGACGCGCAGAGCGTGGACTGGGGCCTGCACGACCTGATGATCGACGCGCTCGGCAACGCGCTGATTTCCGAGACGTACCGCGTCAACAGCCTGCGCGTGCGCCTGATCCGGCTCGAACGCGCGATGCTGTCCGCGGACGCGCTGATCCCCGCGATGGAAGAGCACCTGTGGTTCATCGCCGCGCTCAAGCGTCGCGACGCGCCCCAGGTGGCCGAACGCCTGACCCACCATATCGAAAGCTCGCATCGGCGCGTGCTCGGCCTGCCCAGGCCGCCGCTGCCGGACGATCCCACACAGGACAACGCATGACCTCGTCGTTTCCCGACGCGCCCGGCCTGCACGGCGTCTGGCCCGCGCTGATGACCCCGCTGGCCGCTGACCTGTCGATCGACCATGCACGCTTCGCCGCCCATGCGCGGCAGCTGCTCGAAGCGGGTTGCGGCGGCGTTACGCCCTTCGGCACCACCGGCGAGGGTCCGTCGTTCTCGGTCGCCGAACGCTACGCCGCTGTCGACGCGCTGATCGCCGGCGGCGTGCCGGCGGCGCGCGTCCTGGTGTCGGTGAGCTGCACGGCCGTGCCCGACACCGTGGCCCTGGTGCGCCATGCGCAGGACGTCGGCGCCTGGGGCGTGCTGCTGATGCCGCCGTTCTTCTTCAAGGGGGTCAGCGACGAAGGCATCGTCGACAGCTACCGTCAGGTGCTCGACGCGACGGCGGACCGGCCGCTGCGCGTGGTGCTGTACCACATCCCCCCGGTGTCGGCGGTGGGCCTGTCGCATGCCGTGATCGCCGAGCTGCTGCGCCGCTACCCGCAGCGCATCGTCGCGATCAAGGACAGCGCCTGCGACCGTGCCTGGTCGCTCGGGCTGGCGCAAGCCTTCATGCGGCCCGGTGCCGGACGCATCGGCGTGCATGTGGGCAACGAACTCGACCTGCCGCCGATGGCCGCGCACGGCAGCCGCGGTGCGGTCAGCGGCCTGGCCAACTTCATGCCGCGCACGGTGCACCGCCTGGCCACCGGGCCCGACGCAACCCGCACGGCCGGCGAGCACGCGAAGGTGCAGCGCCTGCTGGCTTGGCTTGGCGGCTACGCGTTGATCCCGGCTCTCAAGGCCGTGATGGCGGCGCAGACTGGCGACACCGGCTGGCTGCGCGTGCGGCCGCCGCTGGCGCCGCTCGACGCCGAGCGATTCGACACCTTCCGCCGCGAACTGGCGGCGCACGGTCTGAACCCTGCCCACGACTGACACCACACCCACAAGGAGACACCATGACCCTCTCGCTCTTGCGCCGCAGCCTCCTCGCAGCCACCGCCGCCATCTGCGCCGCCGAGGCGATGCCCGCGCTGGCCCAGAACAAGGTGCTGCTGCGCATCTCCACGCCCGCGGTGCCCGACGACTGGCACGGCAAGATGTGGACCGTGTTCAAGGAGTCGCTCGACAAGAGCGCGCCGGGAGAGTTCGACGTCCAGATCAACCTCAACGCGGCCCTGTTCAAGCAGGGCACCGAGCCGGCGGCCATGGCGCGCGGCAATCTGGAGCTTTCGTCGATCTCGGCCTTCGACATCGCCAAGCTGGTGCCCGAGTTCTCGATCTTCACCGCCGGCTACATCATCCGCGACCCCGACCACCAGCAGAAGGTGTTCAACGGGCCGATCGGCGAGGAGATGTACAAGGGCGTGGCCGAGAAGATGGACGTGACCATCCTGTCGCCGATATACCTCGGCACGCGCCAGGTCAACCTGCGCGAGGCGCGCAACGTGCGCACGCCGGCCGACCTGAAGGGCGTGAAGCTGCGCATGCCGGGCTCGAAGGAGTGGCTGTTCCTCGGCGAGGCGCTCGGTGCCACCGCCACGCCGCTGGCCTTCGGCGAGGTCTACCTGGGCCTGAAGACCGGCACCGTCGACGGCCAGGACAACCCGCTGCCCACGGTGCGCGCGGCCAAGTTCTACGAGGTGACCAAGCAGCTCGTGCTGACGAACCACCTGGTCGACGGCATCTTCATCGCCATCTCCAACAAGAGCTGGAACGCGATGAGCGCGGCCCAGAAGGCCAAGGTCAAGGCGGCGGCGCAGGCCGCGGCGGCCTTCAACAACGAGAACCGCATCAAGGAAGAGGCGCAGATCGTCGACTTCTTCAAGCAGCAAGGCCTGCAGGTCACGACGCCCGACGTCGAGGCCTTCCGCAAGGCGGTGCAGGCGGCGTATGCACCGTCGGACATCGCCAAGTCCTGGCCCAAGGGGCTGCTCGAGCGCATCAACGCGACGAAGTAAGCCGCCGTGCGTGTCTGGCTGAAGCGCGGCGCCGACGCCGTCGGTGCCGGGCTCTTCGCGACCCTGCTCCTGGTGTTCCTGGTCCAGATCACGGCGCGCTTCGGCTTCAACCGGCCGCTGCCCTGGACCGACGAGCTGGCGGTCGTGCTCTATGTCTGGGTCATCCTGTGGGCGGCCGCCTTCATGGTGCCTTCGCGCGAGCATGTGGCCTTCGACCTCGTCTACCAGGCGATGGGGCCGCGCACGCGGCGCGGCATGCAGTTCGCCGGTGCGCTGCTGATCGGCGGCCTGGCGGCCTGGGCACTCCCGGGCAGCTGGGATTACGTGCGCTTCATGGCACGCGAGGGTACGCCGGTGCTTGGCCTGCCGTTCTCGTGGGTCTTCCTGCCCTTCGTCGGGTTGCTGTGCGCGCTGGTCGTGCGCAGTGCATGGCAGCTGTGGCGGCTGCTGCGCGGCGCGCCGCTCGAGGAAGCCGGCCTGCTCGAGGGGCATTCGTCTTGACCGCGGCACTCGCGCTGCTGATCGGCGTGCTGGCGCTCGGCATGGTGGTGCGTGCGCCGATCGCGTTCTCGATGCTCGCCGCGGGCATTGCCTATCTGGCGTTCAAGCGGCAGGACATGGGCCTGGCCGCCGAGCAGGTGCTCAACGGCCTGTACAACAGCTACGTGCTGCTGGCCGTGCCGCTGTTCATCCTGGCCGCCAACCTGATGAACGCCGGCACGATCAGCGAACGCATCTTCGACTTCTGCCGCATCCTCGTGGGCCGGCTGCGCGGCGGCCTGGCGCAGGTGGACATCCTGGTCAGCGTGGTGTTCTCGGGCATGAGCGGCAGCGCGATCGCCGACGCCGCAGGGCCGGGCCTGGTGACGATCAAGCAGATGCTCAAGAAGCCCGAGTACACGCCCGGCTTCGCCGGCGCAGTGGTGGTGGCCAGCGCGACCATCGGGCCGATCATTCCGCCGTCGATCCCGATGGTGATCTACGCGCTCGTCTCGGGCACCTCGGTGGGCGCGCTGTTTCTCGGCGGTGTCATCCCGGGGCTGCTGATGGCCGGCGTGCTGATGGTGGCCGTGCACATCATCGCCACGCGGCGCAAGATGCCCAAGGACGACCCGGTGCCGCGATCGCAGTGGCCGCAGGTCCTGCTGCGCGGCGCGCTGCCGCTGTCGCTGCCGGTGGTGCTGCTGGGCGGCCTGTACAGCGGCGCGTTCACGCCCACCGAGGCGGCCGCGGTGGCGGCGCTGCACGCGCTGCTGCTGGCCGGCCTCGTCTACCGGGCGCTGTCCTGGCGCACGCTGTGGGCGGTGTTCGTCGAGTCGACACGCTCGTCGGCCGTCATCACGATGATCATTGCCGGCGCTTTCCTGCTCAGCTATGCCTTCACCGCCGAGGGCGTGCCGCAGGCGCTGGCGCAGTGGGTCGGCGGCATGCAGCTCGCGGACTGGCAGTTCCTGCTGCTCGTGAACCTGGTGTTCCTGGTGCTCGGCTGCTTCCTCGACACCGCGGTGATGCTGCTCGTGTTCGTGCCGATGCTGCTGCCGGCGGCCAAGCTGCTGGGCATCGACCTGGTGCACTTCGGCATCGTCGTGGTCATCAACATGATGATCGGCCTGGTCACGCCGCCTTTCGGCATGCTGCTGTTCGTCACCAATGCGCTGACCGGCATCCCGATCAAGGCGATGCTGCGCGAAGGCTGGCTCTTCCTGGCCATGCTGATGGGCCTGCTGCTGGTGCTGACGCTGGTGCCGCAGATCGTGCTCTGGCTGCCGCAGACCATGGGCTATGGCTTGAAATGAGCGGTATCGACGTCGTCTGCATCGCCAGCTTCAACGCCGACCTGGTGTCGCGCGTGGCGCGGCCGCCGGCGCGCGGCGAGACGCTGCTGGCCTCGGGCTTTGACATCCAGCCCGGGGGCAAGGGGTCGAACGCGGCCATCGCCTGTGCGCGCCAGGGCGTGCGCACCGCGGTGCTGGCGCGCTTGGGCGACGACGACTTCGGCCGCATGGCGCTGTCGTTGTGGGCGCGCGAAGCCATCGACGCGCGAGCGGTCGAGATCGCACCCGGCGAGCGCAGCGGCGTCGCGCAGATCTGGGTCTACGACGACGGCGACAACAGCATCGCCGTGGCGCCTGGAGCGGGCGCGGGGCTCGACGCCCGTCATGCGCGCGACGCGCAGGGCCTGCTGCGCAGCGCCAAGGTGGTGATGGCCTCGTGCGAGGTGCCGTTCGCGGCGACGCAGGCGGCCTTCGAGATCGCTCGCTCGCACGGCGCGCTGACGCTGCTGAACCCGGCGCCTGCGCGGGCGCTGCCGCGCACGTTGCTGCGCGTCACTGACCTGCTGACACCGAACCAGGGCGAGCTGCGGGCTGTGACGCAACTCGACGATGTCGAGGCGGCGGCCCAGGCGCTGATCGAGCGCGGCCCGCGCGCGGTGATCGTGACGCTCGGCGCGGCCGGTTGCCGCGTGGTCGAGCGCGGGTGCGCGCCGGCCCACTGGCCG